>NZ_JBWPJO010000045.1:0-600 GCF_056583835.1 Pauljensenia sp. C0254C2 | reverse complement strand
AAGGGTCTCTTGAAGTCTAAGGCACATAAAACAAATGGTGGGCGATACTGGGATCGAACCAGTGACCTCTTCCGTGTGAAGGAAGCGCGCTACCCCTGCGCCAATCGCCCGAGGTGGGTACCGGATTCGAACCGGTGTATACGGCTTTGCAGGCCGCTGCCTCGCCTCTCGGCCAACCCACCAAGTCATCTCAGACCGAGCGGATGACGGGACTCGAACCCGCGACCCTCACCTTGGCAAGGTGATGCTCTACCAACTGAGCCACATCCGCATGCGTATGAATACTCAGTGGGCGATACTGGGATCGAACCAGTGACCTCTTCCGTGTCAGGGAAGCGCGCTCCCGCTGCGCCAATCGCCCGAGCGGATGACGGGACTCGAACCCGCGACCCTCACCTTGGCAAGGTGATGCTCTACCAACTGAGCCACATCCGCATGCGTATGAATACTCAGTGGGCGATACTGGGATCGAACCAGTGACCTCTTCCGTGTCAGGGAAGCGCGCTCCCGCTGCGCCAATCGCCCGAGCGGATGACGGGACTCGAACCCGCGACCCTCACCTTGGCAAGGTGATGCTCTACCAACTGAGCCACATCCGCG
>NZ_JBWPJO010000044.1:0-608 GCF_056583835.1 Pauljensenia sp. C0254C2 | reverse complement strand
TATTTTATATGAGAGTTTGATCCTGGCTCAGGATGAACGCCGGCGGTGTGCCTAATACATGCAAGTCGAGCGCACTGGCCCAACTGATATGACGTGCTTGCACTGAATTGACGTTGGATTCCCAGTGAGCGGCGGACGGGTGAGTAACACGTGGGCAACCTGCCCTGAAGCGGGGGATAACATCTGGAAACAGGTGCTAATACCGCATAACAACGAAAACCACATGGTTTTCGTTTCAAAGATGGTTTCGGCTATCACTTCAGGATGGGCCCGCGGTGCATTAGCTAGTTGGTAAGGTAACGGCTTACCAAGGCGATGATGCATAGCCGAGTTGAGAGACTGATCGGCCACAATGGAACTGAGACACGGTCCATACTCCTACGGGAGGCAGCAGTAGGGAATCTTCCACAATGGGCGCAAGCCTGATGGAGCAACACCGCGTGAGTGAAGAAGGGTTTCGGCTCGTAAAGCTCTGTTGTTGGAGAAGAACGTGCGTGAGAGTAACTGTTCACGCAGTGACGGTATCCAACCAGAAAGTCACGGCTAACTACGTGCCAGCAGCCGCGGTAATACGTAGGTGGCAAGCGTTATCCGGATTTATTGGGCGT
>NZ_JBWPJO010000043.1:0-618 GCF_056583835.1 Pauljensenia sp. C0254C2 | reverse complement strand
CCACAAACAACACCAACCACAAACAATCAGCACCGCCCGGGCGACAAGAAAATACTCTACGAACAATCGGGGCGATCGTCAAACTGATTTGCGGTGAGCTCCCTCACCGTTTGATTTTTCGGCACAATGTCGCCAAACAGCAAGTGGAATACTGTTTTAATCCGGTTTTTATCATCATTAATTCTGGTTTTTTGGTGCCCGGTTGAGTGCGCTCCACCATTGCTGATCCCCTAAAAGTGTGGCGCACCAAGCACTGAATTACTCAGATCAATTTTTGTACGCCTTAGTGTTGATCCGCGCTGGCAGTGTGCATGCATGTAAGCGCGCATCAATACTCGTAAATGATGGCGGTGCGCTTCACAGTCCCCAGTGTGCATTTCGTGCTGCCAGGGTGGTACGATACTTGAGCCTTGGGGCTATGGCGCAGTTGGTAGCGCGTCTCGTTCGCAATGAGAAGGTCGGGGGTTCGAATCCCCCTAGCTCCACCATTTGTACTCACTTTTGGATACAAGGATCGCAACCTCTTGCTGTGAGCGTTTGGGGGTTACCGGACAATTTGTGTGTCTATTGGTGGCGTGTCGTGTTGTTTTAGGGTTTGTATTTGCCTGCCCAGGCTTT
>NZ_JBWPJO010000042.1:0-654 GCF_056583835.1 Pauljensenia sp. C0254C2 | reverse complement strand
GTTGGTATAGCTGATTTGGCTATCAGCTCTGATGGAATCAAGTATGGTACTTTCCACACTAAATGGTTAGAGAAACAAGCCACTAAGTGGCAATCCAAGTATAGTAAACGTAAGTATCGAGTAACTGTTGCTGTTCGACAATGGAATCATAATCACGAAGATATCAAAGAAGATATAAGCGATTACCAAAATTGGCAACGAGCTCAACAACAAAAAGCCCGCTACCAACAAAAGATAGCGAATCAACGAAAAGATTATTTGCATAAATTGACCACGAACTTAGTAAAACAATATGATGTGATTGTCATTGAAGATTTGAAAACCAAGAATCTTCAGAAAAATCACCACTTAGCTAAATCCATCGCCAACGCAAGTTGGTATCAATTTAGAACCATGCTTGAATATAAATGTGCTTGGTATGGTAAACAATTAATCGTTGTTAAGCCGAACTACACTAGTCAAATCTGTAGTACTTGTGGGTATCACAGTGGAAAGAAACCGTTAGAAGTTAGAGCATGGACTTGTTCTAAATGTGGTACTAATCACGATCGGGATATTAATGCGGCAGTTAATATCTTACATAAAGGATTAAAAGCCGTTGGCTAGGGACTAGCCGTGGTAAAAGAACGAAGTTCTGTAAGTTAGGTAGCGTGA
>NZ_JBWPJO010000041.1:0-665 GCF_056583835.1 Pauljensenia sp. C0254C2 | reverse complement strand
CCGATCTTGCAGCGCACCTGCCAGCCCGGTACACGAAACCCACCAACCGGCCCCTCAACAACCTCAACCACACCACCTTGGCTAACACTAGAAGTTCCAAGGTTGTATGCAGTGCCTTCGGATCCCGATGTTGAGACAGTCTGTTTGATGGAAACCTCAACTTGTAGCTCGCCTTCTGAAGCACTAGTTGCGGCGGTGCTGAAGTTTCCTTCGTCCGGGTCGCCTGCGAATTCCGATGGGAGGCTCAAAGCGAGAGATAAACAAAGTAAAGAGATTGCCGCAAAACGCATATTTTTAGTCCTCTCTTTCTTTCGCAAAGAACCTATTTACAGTGAACTCAGAATTGGCCTGACGGAGGTCAAGTTGGATGAGCACTCTTTCCTCTTCAAACGAAGTCAGTTCTCCATCTAAGTACACGACATAGGGAGCGGAAGTTGCCAGAAATTCGACGAGATATAGATCCGACTCTTCTGGATACAGCTCCACTGAATTGAATGAATCGATTTTGAATCTCATACTGTCGACCCAGTCGGTATTGCTATCTAAGTTTTCGATCTTTCTGACATATGATTGGCAGACTTTGCATTCTGGGCTGCTGACTTTTTTGAGGGTGGTGGTGTTGCCGGTGTTGATGGAGTATGCGAGGAGGTTGAGGTAGTACTCGG
>NZ_JBWPJO010000040.1:0-709 GCF_056583835.1 Pauljensenia sp. C0254C2 | reverse complement strand
GCTGGTGTGGCGCCGGCTGTGCCGGTGCCGATCTTGCAGCGCACCTGCCAGCCCGGTACACGAAACCCACCAACCGGCCCCTCAACAACCTCAACCACACCACCAGCACCAGCGGCGTCAACATTCTCCACGCCAGCACCCTCCACACCAGGCACCGACACCGCCTCAGTAAACGAAGATTCAACAGTCACACTGCCAGCCACGTCGCTCCTCACGGTGTCATCGAAGCTTTCTAAATCGCCCGGAGGCGCAACCATTGAAGGTGATATGAGTGGAACGAACACTGCAACAATTCTGAGAGCCCTTTTTCTCATGATTGCGCTTTCTCACTCTCGTCTTCTGCAATGAAATCTTCGGCGTGATAGCTCTTAACCAGGAACGAAGAGTTCCGCTGTAGTATTTCTAATTCGATTATCTTCTGGCTTTCTAACGCCGGATGAAGCTCTCCCCCACGATATTCGACATAGGGAGCGTTCTTTGCGTGAATCTTTACGAAGTAGAGCCCTTTAGTCTGTGGGTGCGGAATCGGTTCGCCAATCCGCGTGATTGTATAGTTCTTGCCGTCAACCCATCCCCCATCCCCATACACCCTCCCAATTAGGTCGATGTATGATTGGCAGACTTTGCATTCGGGGCTGCTGACTTTTTTGAGGGTGGTGGTGTTGCCGGTGTTGATGGAGTATGCGAGGAGGTTGAGGTAGTACTCGGC
>NZ_JBWPJO010000039.1:0-861 GCF_056583835.1 Pauljensenia sp. C0254C2 | reverse complement strand
ACTGACGCTGAGGCTCGAAAGCATGGGTAGCGAACAGGATTAGATACCCTGGTAGTCCATGCCGTAAACGATGAGTGCTAGGTGTTGGAGGGTTTCCGCCCTTCAGTGCCGGAGCTAACGCATTAAGCACTCCGCCTGGGGAGTACGACCGCAAGGTTGAAACTCAAAGGAATTGACGGGGGCCCGCACAAGCGGTGGAGCATGTGGTTTAATTCGAAGCTACGCGAAGAACCTTACCAGGTCTTGACATCTTGCGCTAACCTAAGAGATTAGGCGTTCCCTTCGGGGACGCAATGACAGGTGGTGCATGGTCGTCGTCAGCTCGTGTCGTGAGATGTTGGGTTAAGTCCCGCAACGAGCGCAACCCTTGTTACTAGTTGCCAGCATTTAGTTGGGCACTCTAGTGAGACTGCCGGTGACAAACCGGAGGAAGGTGGGGACGACGTCAGATCATCATGCCCCTTATGACCTGGGCTACACACGTGCTACAATGGACGGTACAACGAGTTGCGAACTCGCGAGAGTAAGCTAATCTCTTAAAGCCGTTCTCAGTTCGGACTGTAGGCTGCAACTCGCCTACACGAAGTCGGAATCGCTAGTAATCGCGGATCAGCATGCCGCGGTGAATACGTTCCCGGGCCTTGTACACACCGCCCGTCACACCATGGAAGTTTGCAATGCCCAAAGTCGGTGGCCTAACCATTTGGAGGGAACCGCCTAAGGCAGGGCAGATGACTGGGGTGAAGTCGTAACAAGGTAGCCGTAGGAGAACCTGCGGCTGGATCACCTCCTTTCTAAGGAATAAAACGGAAACCTACACATTGTGGAAACTTTGTTTAGTTTTGAGAGGTTTACTCTCAA
>NZ_JBWPJO010000038.1:0-991 GCF_056583835.1 Pauljensenia sp. C0254C2 | reverse complement strand
CGACAGCTTGTAGGCACATGGTTTCAGGAACTATTTCACTCCCCTTCTGGGGTGCTTTTCACCTTTCCCTCACGGTACTGGTTCACTATCGGTCACTAGGGAGTATTTAGCCTTGCGAGATGGTCCTCGCTGCTTCCGACGGGGTTTCACGTGTCCCGCCGTACTCAGGATCCTGAACTGAGAGAGTGCCGTTTCGTCTACTGGGCTTTCACCATCTCTGGCACAGCTTCCCAACTGTTTCGACTACGTCGCTCTTTGGTAACTCAAATGTTCAGTCCTACAACCCCAACGAGCAAGCTCGTTGGTTTGGGCTCTTCCCCGTTCGCTCGCCGCTACTAAGGGAATCGATGTTTCTTTCTCTTCCTGCAGCTACTGAGATGTTTCAGTTCACTGCGTCTACCGCTTGCTAGCTATAGATTCACTAGTCAAGCAACCAACGACTAAGTTGGTTGGGTTTCCCCATTCGGAAATCTCCGGATCAAAGCGTACTTACCGCTCCCCGAAGCATATCGGTGTTAGTCCCGTCCTTCATCGGCTCCTAGTACCAAGGCATTCACCATGCGCCCTTCATAACTTAACCTTGATAATCACGAAGTGATTATCCGATTAATTGAGTTAGCGATTAATTTCTAAAAAACTCAAAATAACGCGGTGTTCTCGGTTTGTTTTGTTAATTAATAAAGAAAATTGATATTATTTAGTTTTCAAAGTGCAAGCTCGTTAACCTCACGGTTAGCAATGGAGAATAACGGAATCGAACCGATGACCTCCTGCTTGCAAAGCAGGTGCTCTCCCAGCTGAGCTAATTCCCCATATATGGGCCTAAATGGACTTGAACCATCGACCTCACGCTTATCAGGCGTGCGCTCTAAACCAGCTGAGCTATAGGCCCAAATAAGCGTCATAATCTTGTTTTGAGAGTAAACCTCTCAAAACTAAACAAAGTTTCCACAATGTGTAGGTTTCCGTTTTATTCCTTAGAAAGGAGGTG
>NZ_JBWPJO010000037.1:0-1055 GCF_056583835.1 Pauljensenia sp. C0254C2 | reverse complement strand
GGCAGATTGTAAAATTTAAGTTGAACATTTAAGTAGACAGAAAAACCCATCAAGGTCTTTAATGGTGTTACCACAACATTCCATTAGAAAGAAGGACCTTAATGGGCACCACTATTTTATCATTCCAGAACCGCGTTGTCATTGAAACGCTTCATAATGAAGGACGTTCCTTACGATACATCGCTAATTACTTAGGCTTTAGTAAAACCACAGTCTTTAACGAACTTCACCGGCTCAACGGTGAGTATCAAGCTGAACTAGCGCAAACTGACTTTGAACGCAAGGTTAGTCAACGGGGGCGGAAGTCTTCGCTCACTAAAAACCTTAAACACTTGATCGAGGAAAAGATTCAAGTCCAGAAGTGGTCCCCTGAACAAGTTGCCCATGTAGTTGGAATTGCCTACAAGACGGTCTATAACTGGATTGATCAAGGATGGCTTGATGTACAGTTGCCCGATTTGCCTGATCATGGAATTCGTCGTCATCGCGCTAAAGAAAAGCGTGGTACGTTCAGTCACGGCCGCTCCATTGAGGAGCGTTCTCATAAAGTCGAAACTCGCCAGGAGTTCGGCCACTTTGAAGCTGATACCGTACTTTCTGGCAAACGTAAAGGTCAAGCTGTGGCTACTTTTGTGGAGCGTAAGAGTCGCCTGACAATTGTTAAACGGCTCCATGGTCGCGACAGTCAGTCCATGACTCAAGCCGTACTTGAACTAGCTAGTCAACTTCAAGACAAGCTCAAGACGCTTACCGTAGATCATGGTAAAGAGTTCGCTAACTACCAGGCAATTGAGCAGCGAACTGGTACTCCGGTTTATTTTGCCCATGCTTATTCACCACATGAACGCGGTAGTAATGAGAACCGTAACCGAGTTTTGCGACGGTTTATTCCCAAGGGACAAGCCATTGAAGAACTAAGTGATTACCAACTGGTTCAAATCAATTGGTATCTGAATTCACGGCCACTTAAATGTCTTAATTGGCATACACCAATCGAGATCTTCTTGCTTAATCTACGTCACTAAATTCGTTCAAGTTATTTCTTGCAATCTGCC
>NZ_JBWPJO010000036.1:0-1136 GCF_056583835.1 Pauljensenia sp. C0254C2 | reverse complement strand
GGGTTACCGGACAATTTGTGTGTCTATTGGTGGCGTGTCGTGTTGTTTTAGGGTTTGTATTTGCCTGCCCAGGCTTTTCTGATTGATAGGCCGTCTTCCCATGGGGCTTGTAGGTCGAAGTGTTTTGGGCTGGCGTGGGGTTGGTCAGGTAGGCAAATAGTTGGTCTTTTCTGGCTAGGCGTTGGAGACGGAAGTACACGCGGCGGTCACGTTCGTGGGTGTACCACCATTTATGCCCAGGCTTTCTAAGGGCTTGGGGTAGGTCTTTAGCGAAGGTACGTTGTTTTAGGTATTGGTCGTATTGGTTGTAAAACGCAGCCAGAGTGGTAAGCCAGTTAGCGGCCTGTTCGGTATTGGTGATGCGGGTTAATTGTCGTGATAAGTACATGAGGTCCTGGCCGGCAGTAGTTTTAGGCTTGCGAGTCAGGTCAGTGATGTTATTGCGGTGTACATGGACTAGGCAACGTTGAATCTTAGTGGTGGGCCGCAAACTGTTAATGGCACGCTCACCACCTTTTGCCCCGTCTGTTACCACCATTAGAGGTGGGGCTATCGGGGCTAGGAGGGCTTGGTAGGCAGCTGTGGTTTCTTTAGCGCATACTTGCCAGTTCAATACGTTAGTAGTGGTACAAGCGATTAAGACTACCCACCCACCATTTAGATACGTCCCGTCGATGAAGACTTGATCACATACTTCACCACTGACCGGTGGAGTAGGCACTAGCGGGTTCCAACACCACGTGAAGTTGCGTCGAACACTGCGATCACTACCGCGATCGAGCTCACTGTGAGCGTGTTTACCTAACAGGTAGGAAACAAACGCTTCATACGTGTTGCCAGCCCTTGCCTGCGGTCTGTGTTTGGTATGACACGCCCCGCAATCAAGACACCTGTACCTAGGTGCGCCAGCCGAGGTGACACCATTTTTCTTTACCCGCCACCCCTTACAAGACGGGCATGAACGAACCGGTAGTTGCTTTGGCATAAGCCAAGGCAACCAAAACACCCCTTAACACAAACTCAAGAAAACACAACAACCATTAAATCTATAGCTAAAAAAGCTAACCAAACCAGACTTTCACCCACCACACCAAACAAAAACACAATCTATAGACACACCTAATGACCGGTAACCC
>NZ_JBWPJO010000035.1:0-1143 GCF_056583835.1 Pauljensenia sp. C0254C2 | reverse complement strand
TGAGGCCGATCGTCGCTGACGGTGCCGCTAGGGTGTGCCCTCGCTGACGGTGCCCATAGAAATGCCCTCGTTGCCGAATGACAGTCAGCTGTGGTTGTGCCGGTGCGCGCGGCGCCCGCGGCCACCCTCGTCAATCACGAATCGAATCTGTGAGCCGCTGACATTGCGTAGATCAGTGCGATTGCCTGCGCTGCCAGCCCTTCGCCGCGTCCAGTGAACCCGAGCCCGTCGGTCGTGGTGGCCGATACGGATACAGGGGCGCCGACGATATCTGACAATGTACGTTCGGCTTCCTTCAGGCGCGATGCCATTCGGGGGCGGTTACCGACCACCTGCAGGCTCACATTCGCAACGGCGAAACCGGCCTGCGTGACCATCCGCAGGACCTCTGTGAGGAATGCGCGCCCTGATGCGCCCTTCCACTCGGGGCGGTCCGTGCCGAAGTTGGATCCCATGTCGCCCAGGTGTGCGGCCGACAAGAGTGCATCACAGATGGCATGCGCCGCCACGTCTCCATCAGAGTGCCCTGCCAGCACTGGCTCACCTGGCCATTCCATGCACGCCAGCATCAAGACGTCGGTATGCGGCTGCTCATTGCCACTTCCGTGAATGTGTTGGGTGTCGGTTCCGCGCGCTTGCTGAGCGTCACTGGTCTGTCTTCGCTGGCTATCATTTCTGCGCACCTGCGAGCTTTCTGCAGCCTGTCCCGGCTGGCTGCCGCCAGGGTGCGGATTCTCAGCGAACGCGTGAACGTCAATGGCGTGGCCGATGCGGAATGGGTACGCCTGCGGCGCCTGCGCGTTGCCTGCTGCGGCGTTACTTGCTGCCGCGTTGCCTGCTGCCGCTTTACTTGCTGCCGCGTTGCTTGCTGCGGCGTTGCGAGAATAATTGGTCCGGTGCGCGGTGCTCATAAGGTCAGCTTAGTATCCGCCCTCGCCCTCGGGATGAGTTGCAGCTGTCACGAGGTATGGGCGGTGCCCGTCGTTTGCCCTTCCGCCCTGGCGCCAGCGCATACTCTGGATTTAACTTCGCCGGGTGCACATACTCGTGAAATTGGGCCTTCCACGTGCACATACCCCTAGATTTAAGCCTTCCACGTGCACATACCCCTAGATTTAAACCCTCCACGTGCACATACCCCTA
>NZ_JBWPJO010000034.1:0-1230 GCF_056583835.1 Pauljensenia sp. C0254C2 | reverse complement strand
TAGTTGGCCTTGCCAAAGCGGTATTCCGCTGCGGTAAGGTCATTTCTCTTCGCTGAGATAAATTTTTCAGTGAAATAGGTAATTCCTTCTCTAACTTGTTCTTCTAGTTCTAATAATGTTTGTGCTTTAGGTAGATGTGCGATCCAAATAGCCTTAAAATCTGCCCACCAATGTTCTATTACGGCATTGTCAGCCGGTGTCCCTGGTGCTGAATAACTGTGTTGGGCACCATTAACTACTAAATACTGATTAAATGCTTTGGAAGTATACGCCGCACCACGATCAGTATGAATTAACGGAGCTAGTGCTCCTTCTTTCATCCGTGCTTGCTCGAACACTTGAACTACTCCTTCAGCGGTTTCTGTAGGTGTAATTAACCAGCTTACTGGGTATTGACCATATAAATCTAATACTATATGTAGACGAACTTTATTAAGCCAGATTCCGTAATTCAGTTCCGTCGTATCCGTAACCCAAACTTGGTTAGCTGCAGTTTGGTCAAATTGTCGGTTAAGAATATTTTCAGCTTCATAAGTTTGCTGGGCTTGAATACGTTTGTGGGTTGGCTGACGATAGTCGGCCTTGATACTATGGCCTTTCATAATACGAATGACTCGTTTCTTATTAACGGTATAAGAGATCTGCTGACTTAACTTGATTAACCTAGTCATTTTGTCATAACCAACGCTTTGCTTATGTTCATTTTCTAACTGTTTAATCAATTGGAGAATCTCCGATTCTTCAATCTCATATTTAGTCGGTTCATGTTTCAACCATTTGTAGTAAGCCTGTCTAGTAATTCCAGCGACCTTGGCCAATTCACTAATGGAATAACCTTCATTGTTCATTTCTTGAATCGCTTGATATCGTCCGGTCGTTTCACCTCCCGATTGCGTATTTCGACTAATTTTTTTGCGAAAGCGATTTGCAGCTCCCGTTCACGGTCACGAGCTTCTAGCTCACGAACTCGTTTCCTTAGTTTTTCTAGTTCATTAGTGGGCTCTTTTCCTTTATTACGCCCACGGTTATCTTTTAGTACTTCCCAGTCGCTATTTACTCGGTACTTCCGTACCCAAGAATAAACTCGTTGGTAACTAATATCATACTTCTCTGCAGCCGCTTTATAGTTATTGTTATGTTCAATTGTCCATCGGACAATCTGCCTCTTTTCATCAAAGGTTACTTTTCGTCCCATTTTTCTGACTCGCTTTCTCGTTGTCTGATTAACTC
>NZ_JBWPJO010000033.1:0-1430 GCF_056583835.1 Pauljensenia sp. C0254C2 | reverse complement strand
GGCTCTTCACGAACGAGGGTGTAGCGCGGGTCTAAACCCTCCGGCTTCGAGCAGCGACCGAGCGATGTAGTGGGTGAGGTTGCGGAAGCCGAGGGCGGAGCCGCGGAGGTGTTCGAGTCGCCCGTTGATGGCCTCGGTGGGGCCGTTGCTGGTGCCGGGGCGGTCGAAGAATGCGAGGATGTCGCCCGCCCGCTGCTTCATGGTCCGGCCGAGCTTGCGGACCTCGACGAGCGCCGCGGGAACGCCGCTGCTGATCGCAGCGATCACCTCCTGCATCATCGCCTTCGCTTTCTTCTTGTCGGGCTCCCGGTAGGCCGCGACGATGCGCTGGTAGATGCCCCAGGTCGCCTCGACCTCGACGTGCTCCTCGCTCGCGAACACTGCGTCCAGGCGTGCCCGCTGCCGGTCGGTGAGCAGGCTCGCCCCGGTGTGCAGGGTGCGGCGGGCTTTGTAGAGCGGGTCGCCCTTGAGCCCGCGGTGCCCGGTGGTGTCTTGCTGGACCCGACGCCGGCAGACATCCAGCGCGTCGCCGGCGAGGCGGACCACGTGGAACGGGTCCATGACGGGGACGGCGTCGGGGAGTTCCTCGGCGGCAGCGGTCTTGAACCCGGCGAAGCCGTCCATCGCGACCACCTCGATCCGCTTCGCCCAGTCCGCAGGGCGGGCGGCGAGCCACTGCTTGAACACCACCTTGGAGCGGCCCTCGACCATGTCCAGCAGCCTCGCCGGCCCGGTCTTGTTCCTCGCGGGCGTGAGGTCGATGATCACGGTGACGTACTTGTCGCCCAGCCTCGTGTGTCGCCAGACGTGCTCGTCGACACCGATCGTGGTGACCCCGTCGAACCGGGCGGGGTCGTCGATCAGGCGCCGCTTGCCTTCCGCGAGGACGGCGGCGTTCGCGGCACTCCAGGACACCCCGAGACCTGCGGCGACGCGGGTGACGGTGAGGTGGTCGATGACGATGCCCCGCAGCGCCCGCTCCAGGCCGCCGCGGGAGATCTTCGCACGCGGCGCCGCTGCCCGCGTCATGTCCTGCCGCCACGTGCGCCGGCAGTGTCCGCACCGGTACCGGCGCACCCGCACCAGCAGGGTCGTCGGCCGGTGCCCGAACGGCTCGTGCGCCAGTCGACGCGTGACCGTGTCCCGCGGCACGCCCTCGACACCGCACTTCCGACACCACGGGTCGTCCTCGACGACGCGGCATTCGATCGTGGCCCGATCCGGCTCGATCAGCTGGCCGACGGCGACGAGGCCGAGCTCGTCGAGGCGGCAGAACGTGGTCAGGTCAGGGATCGCGAAAGTAGGGTGGAGCACGTCGAGGTCTTTCGGGATGGCGAGCGTGAAGAACTTCCATCATCCGGGAGACCTCGACCCCTACCCGGCCACCGACGCGCTCAACCGACTACACCCTCGTTCGTGAAGAGCCACTT
>NZ_JBWPJO010000032.1:0-1494 GCF_056583835.1 Pauljensenia sp. C0254C2 | reverse complement strand
GGTTCTACAATTTTAAGTACTGATGGACTTAACATCAGTGCTTATTTTAGTTTAAATTTAAAATAAAAAACGAAAGATGGTTGGACCCCGTCTTCGTTTAAGAAAGGACCATCTTTCATGAATTATTCTATCAGAGTTGCCTTAGGAGTTAAAGACTATCACTTGGAATTAGATGAAAAACATTTTGACGAGCCAATCGAAGATCAAGGTGACCGGATTGTTGTTCACCTCATTCAGTCTTATCCAATGCGCTGCCCCCGTTGTGGCCAGCTAATGCTTAAAAATGGCTTTAAGACGGTCAAAGTTCTTGGACCATCACTTCACTATCAGCCAACGATTTGGTCAATTAGAAAACAAAAATACCTCTGTAAGCCTTCCGCTGACTGTCCTACTACGGTTACTAGCTTTGCCACAGTCAAGGACATTGATTACCGTAACCACATTGCCTGGACGATTAAGCAACGAGCAATGATGCTCCTAACGACCAATCAATCGCAAAAAGATCTAGCCAAAAGTCTGGGAATTTCTGATTGGACAGTTCGTCGGGTTATTACCAACCTCGATAATTCATTTAAACCCAACTACCATTGTTTACCTCGTCACATTGCCTTTGATGATTTTAAGTCTGGCAAGATGGCGCCGAGTGGTATGAGTATGATTCTAATGGATATTGAGGCTCACCGAACCTTAGACATTATTCTTTCCCGGCGTAACCGTTACTTGCGGAACTACTTTCTTCACTATGACCGTGCAGCCCGATTAGCCGTTCAAACTGTTACAGTTGACCTGTACACTCCTTATCGTCATTTGATTCACGAATTATTTCCACATGCCATTATTATCGCTGACCACTTCCACGTCGTCGCCCAAGCTTACCGCGCTCTTAATCGAATTCGGATCCAAGCAATGAACTATGCCGGTAAAGGCACTCATCAGTGGCGAGCACTGAAACACTTCTGGAAGCTAATTCTAACGCCTGCTAGTGAACTCAAATACGATAACTACTGGCGAAGAGCCAACTTTGGCTATGCCCAATTGACTGATGTTGAAGTTATTCATCGTCTCCTCAGCTTTGATGAGGAGCTCCAGCAGGCTTACCGCTACTACCAAGACTTAATTTTCACCGTTAGTCAGCGAAGCCGTAGTCGATTGAACCAGCTGCTTACTACCAAACTAACGGTGCTTCCGCAGCCCCTGCAAAAGGTACAGCGGACACTAAGGCAACACAAGAAAGAGATTCTCCATAGCTTTAAGTATGAAGCTTATACTAACGGTCCCGTTGAGGGCACTAACAATAAGATCAAGGTCATCAAGCGGGTTGCCTATGGATTCCGAAACTTTGCCAATTTCAGAATCAGGATTCTCCTCTCACTGCCCAACACCTACATTGCCATTAACTGGAAGAATAAACAAGCAGCCCGTGCCAAGGTTCAGGCACGAGCTGCTTAACAAAATTTATTCTATTTTCTCATCAGTACTTCTTGACGAAGAGCC
>NZ_JBWPJO010000031.1:0-1522 GCF_056583835.1 Pauljensenia sp. C0254C2 | reverse complement strand
TGAAGTGCCCTACAATTGTTAGACAAGAAATCTAATGATTGTGGGGCACCTTTTCTATGGTCAAATATAAATCAGAATTGAAGGCACAGATTGTCCATGAATATCTGTCAACTTCACAAAGTACTAATGCTTTAAGTGAAAAATATCAGATTAACAGACGAGAAATAGCTAAATGGATTCAGCGATACCGCTTAAATGGAGTCGCTGCCTTTAAGCGTCGACGACATAAACGAACATTCACCACCGATTTC
Organism: Pauljensenia sp. C0254C2; assembly: GCF_056583835.1. Taxonomy (NCBI): domain Bacteria; kingdom Bacillati; phylum Actinomycetota; class Actinomycetes; order Actinomycetales; family Actinomycetaceae; genus Pauljensenia; species Pauljensenia sp. C0254C2. The sequence continues at coordinate 1,271 of NZ_JBWPJO010000031.1, read as the reverse complement.
AAATTAAATGTGATAGACTACTACCAAACTCATGAGGATTCAATGACTGAAGTAGCGGCTCGTTTTGATGTTTTAACAGCACAAGTATCCAGATGGCGCTCACAATTTGAACGGGACGGAATTACAGCTTTGAAGCCTCACCCGAAAGGTAGGCCATCCAAAATGAAATATACCAAAAAGCAAGCTCGTCAACTCGCCAATAAAAGTGAGTTAGAACGCTTAAAGGAAGAATTAGCGAAGAAAAATCAAGAACTTTATGACACCAAGTTGGAGCGTGATCTCTTAAAAAAATCGCTGTCCCTGTTCGGACCCTCAAAGCCAAGAAGAAAACCCAAATAGTGGATCAGATCAGGGACGATCAAGCAGCACAGCCCAAGAAGCAGCGCTATAAGATAGGTGACCTCCTTAAAGCCGTTGAGCTTCCCAAGGCCACCTATCACGATGAGCGGAAACGCATCGCTAACCACCATGATAAATATAGTGAAGTAAAGAAAATAATTCTTCAAATCGCTCAACAGTTCAAAATTCGTGGTCGTTGGACAGCGGGCTATCGTCGAATTCAAGCAGAACTGGATAAGCTTAAATTACACTTGTCGGGAGATACGATTCGGAAGTTAATGCGGGAATTAAATGTGCAAGTAAACTTATACAATCGCTATCGAAATGGTAAATACTCATCATATCATGGTACCGTTGGTAAAGTTGCGGATAATAAATTGAAGCAAGGATTCAATGAAGTTCGGCCTTACCAGGTTATTCATACTGATGTGACGCAGGTTCGTTTAGCTAACCATCAGTGGGCTTATATCTCAGTAATGATTGACGAGGCGAGCCAAGAGATCCTGGCTTTCCAGATTAGTACCAGCCCAAATAAAGATCTGATTATGCGAACTCTAACAGAATTAATTGACAATTTACCTGAGGATGCGCAACCAATTATCCATTCAGATCAAGGTTGGCATTATCAGTTAGCTTACTATACCCAAAAACTAGCGGATCACCAGTTTATTCAAAGCATGTCACGCAAGGGAAACTGCTTGGATAACGCACCCGTAGAAAGTTTTTTCCACTTATTTAAGACAGAATTACTGGCAGGTTTTCCACCGTGTAAAGACATGACAGAGCTAACTGAGCTTTCCCAAAAATATGTTCAGTACTTTAACAACGTCAGAACGACCTTAAAAACAAAAGGTATGACTCCGGTTGAGTACCGAAATCATACCTTAGCAGCTTAATATTTCAATTTTGTCTAACTTTTGTCTTGCACTTCA
>NZ_JBWPJO010000030.1:0-1638 GCF_056583835.1 Pauljensenia sp. C0254C2 | reverse complement strand
CGAAGTCTATCAAAGGGAAAGGTGACTGATTCCCAACTACCAGACCATCGAGGGCAACACGTCGAGAAGTCTATCAAAGGGAAAGGTGACTGATTCCCAACGGTACCGGCGCGACGGGCGATGCGCTCGGAAGTCTATCAAAGGGAAAGGTGACTGATTCCCAACCGTCGGCAGGGTTATGACGCCACGACAAGAAGTCTATCAAAGGGAAAGGTGACTGATTCCCAACCTTACCCTGCGTCGTGGAGACTGTTCTGGAAGTCTATCAAAGGGAAAGGTGACTGATTCCCAACTGTCTTTCGACGCAGGCCCGTGGCGTTTGAAGTCTATCAAAGGGAAAGGTGACTGATTCCCAACCGCTTGAAAGACGGCACCGCGACAAGTGGAAGTCTATCAAAGGGAAAGGTGACTGATTCCCAACGGCCGGATCACCACGACTGTCCAGCCTCGAAGTCTATCAAAGGGAAAGGTGACTGATTCCCAACAGTGGTACGAGGAATACGCGTAGGACTAGAAGTCTATCAAAGGGAAAGGTGACTGATTCCCAACGCAGGCCGCTCATGGACGTGACCGGCACGAAGTCTATCAAAGGGAAAGGTGACTGATTCCCAACGAATCGAGCATAAGCACTTGTTTAAGTGGAAGTCTATCAAAGGGAAAGGTGACTGATTCCCAACGAAGTGAAACGACGTACGCTGAGGATTGGAAGTCTATCAAAGGGAAAGGTGACTGATTCCCAACCGCACAGCCTTGCAGGTGCTCGAGGATAGAAGTCTATCAAAGGGAAAGGTGACTGATTCCCAACCAATCACCGACCGCCTAGCCACGCTGGAGAAGTCTATCAAAGGGAAAGGGGACTGATTCCCAACCTGGCCTTCCCTACCGCGCGCGTGTCAAGAAGTCTATCAAAGGGAAAGGTGACTGATTCCCAACCCGAGGGGAATCTGCGCGGCGAGGGTGAGAAGTCTATCAAAGGGAAAGGTGACTGATTCCCAACTTGATGCGACGGTGTTGGAGATGATGGAGAAGTCTATCAAAGGGAAAGGTGACTGATTCCCAACGCGGTAAGGATGCGCGGCACCACAGGCCGAAGTCTATCAAAGGGAAAGGTGACTGATTCCCAACGGCACTAGGCAAGATTGTAGAGCTTATTGAAGTCTATCAAAGGGAAAGGTGACTGATTCCCAACTTGTGCAGGCGATTCCGATCATTATCCCGAAGTCTATCAAAGGGAAAGGTGACTGATTCCCAACCGCGAATGTCACTACCGCTTCGGGTGGCGAAGTCTATCAAAGGGAAAGGTGACTGATTCCCAACCGGCCGAGTCATGGCAGCTACTGAAAAAGAAGTCTATCAAAGGGAAAGGTGACTGATTCCCAACCGTTCAACGGGCTAAAGACCGGTGCGCAGAAGTCTATCAAAGGGAAAGGTGACTGATTCCCAACAGGATGCAGAGCGTTATATGAAATCCGAGAAGTCTATCAAAGGGAAAGGTGACTGATTCCCAACCTGCCAACCCTCACCAGCTGGCCCGTCGGAAGTCTATCAAAGGGAAAGGTGACTGATTCCCAACTGAGTTGCGCGCTTCCGGTGGGGTGGTGGAAGTCTATCAAAGGGAAAGGTGACTGATTCCCAACG
>NZ_JBWPJO010000029.1:0-2070 GCF_056583835.1 Pauljensenia sp. C0254C2 | reverse complement strand
AAGTCCTACCTGAATAAATATGGTTTTACATCGGGATAGTCCTTGGCTTGTAGGGAGTTTCACTAGTTGGCGAATCTGGGGCTAATGCCCATCTGTCGGACATAGGTAAGGGCTCTGGAATAACACCCAGAGCCCTTACCTTAAACGTTATTTTTCGTATTCACGACGAACGAAAAGTAACGTAATCCCAGCTAGACTGAAGATCGTAGCTAACGCCATAATTTCTGTTGACATGGCGCCAGTTCGCGCTAAGGCTCCCTTAACCGCGGCTTTCTTCTTGACGGGCTTGGAATCCGTTGACGAGGTTGCACTAGACACCTCGTTTGCCATCAACGAAATCTCATAAGGATGCACAATATGGAACCGATCTTGGAACTCAGCAGCATCGGTGTAACCCCCGTTTAATGCGAAGGTATTGTATGCCAGTTGCGGATTTTCCAGATTCCACTTTTTAGTATCAGGAAGAACTAAGCCATGCAGTTTAATAACTACTTTTTGCCTAACTTCAATTTGTTCTAGGGGAACAGTAATTTTCCCATCTTGAATCGTTCCCGGTACTTCTTTATCTCCCGCTAGCACAGATACCGCCTTTGCAGTAACGCCTTTAGGTAGAGTCGCAGAAAACTCTCCATTTGCAGTCGCCGCAAAGCCGTTATTTACAATCTCCAAGGAGAAATCGAAAGGCTTATTTACAAACTGCTTCGAGGCATCATTGCTAGCCGCGCTGGACATAGTGAGATGCGATCCGGTGGTGACAGTTGCACCAGTAAAGCCGGTAAGAGCAACCGCACTCTTCTCTGCAAGAGCAGTATGATCCTTAGTTTCATCTGCCTGGCGGAAGCTGGTGAAAATTCGGGTTACCCCTTCCGGGACTTTCCAAACGAAACCTTGAGTTCCAACTTCTGGCCTATTGGTATCACCTTCGTAAAGCATTACCGGGCGATCTGTGTTCCAGTCTGGGAAATCAGACATCTGCTTTCCAGTAGCGTCATAAATTCGCAACTGCAGCTGGTCAGTACCACCCTCTTTTCCATTGGACACCCAAGACGGAGTAATAACTATTTCACTTCCAGGGGTGACATCAACTGCCTGTTTAACCCCGGAATTAAACCGAGGATAAACTATACGATCAAAAGAAAATATAAGGTGCGTACCATTCTTCAAATCTGCACGAGCCAACATCGTATGTATGCCGATTTTCCCTGCGCTGTAATCTTCAAAGACTTGCTTTGTGCTCTTATCAGCCTCAGGACTATCACATTTTTCCCAAAACGTCTGAGTTTCAAATGGTTGCTTGATTGCCTTGCAGTGCTCACCGGTGGCAATTGATAGCTTAGCTCCTTCAAAATAGCCTGGGTTGGCCTCAATCCAGGGAGCCCATGCCCGCTCAGCAATCGAGTTTGTTTTCTCGTCTTTCTTAATTTCTGGTTCTGGAGTTTCACGGTATTTTCCGAACCAAAATATATTTTGCTTATTTTCCGGATTAATAATTCCCGATTCACCGGTGCCCTCAGTAAAGGCTTTCCCCTCCTTGGAAATACTGATCGCACCCATATTTAAATCCCAGCCAAACTCTTCAGCATTTGAAATAAGAGGCTCATCTACACCTGGAAACTTTTGCATATCTACAACACTGTATGGGGTAGCAGTGTTTGGCAGTTTAACAGCCTCATCAAAAGTATTAGTATCGGGTACTCCTTTACGGCTACCATCCCAATTCACGTTATCAGGAAGAACCGAGAGGTCTGAATTAACATAATTTTTGGTTTCGTGCAGATTGTTAACTGCCGGATCTTCGCCGCTTTCTACAGTATTAACTACGGTCGACTGCGCGCCCTCAGCAGCAGAAGCGGGGAAAGTAGCACTCAAGGCTAAAAATAAACTTAGGCTGCCGGCAAGAAACAATCTATGCCGAGGTCTATCAAGAATCACAATTTTCCCCTTTCTGGATTGAATCCGGATTCTACACACACAAGAACCCAGATCTCCGTCGATTATACCTGACTTATCTGCAAATTTACAAGACACAAAAAAATCAAGCTAACACTAAAATTTGGATATCTAACACGA
>NZ_JBWPJO010000028.1:0-2126 GCF_056583835.1 Pauljensenia sp. C0254C2 | reverse complement strand
TGTCAACACCGATTTTAAAATGTAGGATTTCACCGGTTTAAAAATGTCGTTTTTCACCGATTTACTTTTGTGTCTTTGTGTGTTCTTGATAATCTTTCATTCGATATGATTTTCCAGTAATTTTAAAGATCTCCGAATGGTGGACCAAACGGTCCAGAATTGCATTCGCAATTGTTGGATTAGAAAAGGTTTCACCCCATTCCGATAAGGGAATATTAGTTGTAATGATCGTTGATTTCTTTTCGTAACGTCGAGCAATCAACTGGAAGAATAAATCGGATCCTAGGTCATCGATTGGTAAATATCCAATTTCATCGATAATTAGTAATTTGTACCTGCTATAATTTTTCAAAATCGCCGCTAAACGATTCTCTTGATGGGCTAATTTTAACCTTTCAATTAATTCGTGACAGTTCACAAAATAAGTACTTAAATGATTCTTACATGCTTCCATACCAAGTCCAGTTGCTAAATGAGTTTTACCAACTCCAGAAGAACCAATAAATAATATATTCTTAGCCGAAGAAATAAAATTCATTGATGCAAGATTCATAATTCTTTGTTTATCAACCGAAGGTTGAAAGTCGAAATCAAATTCATCTAGACCTTTGGCATATGGAAAGTGAGCTACATGAATTGACATTTTAGTTGACCTTTGAGTTCGATAAGCGAGTTCTTTACTGGTTAGCTGTTCAAGGATTTCCGGTAATGACAAATCATTGCCTTCCAAATAGCTAGGCAAATATTCCTTTATAGCTGTTAATTTCAGCTTAGTCAAATTATCCTCTAATTTTGTATAAATGGTCATGTACTACAGCCCTTCCTATAATTGGTCAAACATTTTCAAATTAGTTTCTACTTGTTCGGCAAGTCGCTGATCTGATAGATCATGAAATACCGATGTTTTTAAGATTGCTGTCATATCTTCTTGGTGATAATTAAACTTTTTGTTGCTAAGTAAATGCTGCCTTATTAGTTTTGTAGCACTAAAAATCAATAAATTTTTGTCAGTGACCTTGACGGTCACTTCATGACCGATATACTTTATTGGTACAGAATATTTACTTCCCAGATAGGTGATCATTGATTCTTTACTAACTTTGCGGGTTAGATCATGATCTACTAACGAACTCAGCAGTTCACGGTTAAAGGGTTGTAAGTATTCTTTTTCTTTTTGCCATAAATCCATTGGCCTTCGGTCTGTTGCTTGACTTTTTTCATCATTAAGTTGCTTTTGTAGATGTTTAATTATTTGTCCTAACTCCTCCTCATTACTAAATTCATGGTCGTAAACTTTAATCCTTTCAATCGTTCTGGCTAAGGCTTCAACTTTGCCTTTAGTTTGTGGCCGAAATGGACGACATGATTTAGGTAAAAATCCTGCAGTCTTTGCGTAATTCAGTAATTTTTCATTCCAAACTACTTTATGAAAATTACTTCTAGCATGATCTACAGCTGTTTTCATATTATCGAAGTAGATTTGATGTGGAACGCCTTCGGTGTTACTAAAAGCCTCATTTAGACATTCGAAAAGTGTATCTTGGCGTCGATCAAAAACTAACTTGAGAAATTTTCTTCTTGAATAGCCTAAAACGTACAAGAATATTGAAAAATGAATCGGCTTATTTTGACGCGTATGGAGAACCATGTCCTCTTTCCAGTCTACTTGTCCGACTTCTCCGGGAGCAGTTTCAATTCGAATGATTGGCTTTTGATTATTAGCTTTTTTCAATTGATGACAGTAATCGCGTAAAATTGAAATTCCACCTTCATAACCTAGCTCTTTAATAAAATAGAAAATTGCAGTTGCCGAACAAGTTTGGTATTTATCCTTGATAATTTCACGATATGGATCTAATTTGCTACTCCTTCTTTTACTATTTCTCCTTTTATCTGCATGATTCTGCGTTAAATAACGCTTAATAGTTCTCGGATCACAATTATATTTGCGGCCTAAGGCCGCATAATTTAGTTTGATTTTGGTCATCTTGAATAACATTAACTCCTTTTTCAACTCTGATTTCATACAATCACCTCAAATAATTGATGAAACCAGTATAAAGAAATGTAGGAAATCCGACAATTTCAAATCGGTGATTTCCTACATTTTAAAACCGTTGTTAACA
>NZ_JBWPJO010000027.1:0-3614 GCF_056583835.1 Pauljensenia sp. C0254C2 | reverse complement strand
AAGCATGTACACAGCGCTCAAACCCCTGACACACCGAACAAAAACCAACACCACGTACACACAATCCGGGCATTAACTCGCTTTCTGTCAGCGTGTGATCAGATAAGACGAGGCGCAAGGCAATCTCGTTTCGTCATATATAAGAGTCTGGAGTCTCTTCCTTTAGAAGATGCACGCAATATAACGAAAACAGCCTTATGGCAATCTGGAGCAGAGCTCGACAAACTTATAATTATCGTTGGAGACGGGGGTGAGTACCTTGAGTGGATCCGTTCCTGAAGCTATTTATCACTGTGTAGAGGCAGCTAATAAGGAGGACTTAGCGCATGTTCTAGATAAATACACATGGTACTCGGAGAAGTCCGCGTATCCAGGCTATGAGACTGAGATTTGGGTGGATTCTCGTCATGAGCCGCAAGAGATTCTCGCCGGCTTGCGTAGCCTCGGATTGACGGTTGTTACTGACGAGGTAGCCTCCGCTCCGTGGAACTATGATCCAAGTGAGGAAACTTGGGATCAGCATGTTGAACGCAGTCTAAAAGCGATAGGCCGCATTTAACCTTTCAGAATTTTGGGGTTATAGGACATTTTGTGTTGCTTTTTAGTCCCATGGGTTGTGGTAGGGCGTGGTGTGGTGGAGTTCGTTCCAGCAGATTGCGTCGCCCCATCGGGGGATGCTTGCAGTGATGGGGTGTTCTTGGCAGGCTGTGGCCCACGCGGTCTCGATGTGTTTGTCGGTGGGCATGACTTTCACGATCTTGGCTGCTGGTAAAGGGTGCTCAGAGTGCATGTAGCACCACCAGAACACTGCTTTGATCCGCCTGGTCAGGCGCATTCCCCGGTGGTCACGCAGTACCTGCCTTAAGGGAGCGTTGGTTGCTCCTTCGATCTGGTTGTTCATCGCTGGCATGGCATGGTCCCAGTGTGGGTCCACAAAAGTAAAAAGCACGCCTTTGCTGATCAGCCGGTTCATGCTGTTACGCGCGCGTACAAGCCGCTCATGGGTGTACACCCACCCATTGTCGCTCAATGTCTTTTCTGCAAGGAAATCCTTCCAGCGGGCGCACCACTGGTGGTAGTCCTGAACCCATTGGCGGGCTTGTTCAACAGTTGTCACGTGCAAGAGATCTTTACCCCGGGGCATACAACTGCTGGGATGCTTCCAGCTTCGGACGCATTGTCGTGGCTTTCTTGATCTGCCCGAACGCGTGGAACGTGCACCGCTGCACCCGCGTGTTGGGCCATGCGGCACGCCTGGCTTTATCAAAACTACTACCACCATCACTGACTACTAGAAGCGGTGGCGCGATCCGGCTCATCAACGCCTCCCACGAGCGTGAATTCTCGCTACGAGCCACATACCACCCCAGTACGTGCGTGCGGCTTTGAGCAATCACAATGACCACGTGACGGCTCAAATAAATCCCGTCAGCAAAGACCACATCATGAACCTGATCAACAACCGGAGCCAAAGGCCACACCTGCCACAATGATGCGCACCTGCGTCGAAACGATCGGCCAGCCCCCGGCATGTCCACTTGCCTGGCCCCCGACAACAACCACGATAAGAACTCGTCCAAATGCTTCGCGCACGCATCAATATGCCTGACCTGACTGACATTGCACGCTTTGCACCGCCACCTTTGGGCCCCCGAAGAGGAATGCCCATGACGAGTCATCACACGCCCGCACACCGGGCACGAAGGAATATTCATCCCCACACGATGCCCGACCCAACTTCAAAGCAGACTTTCCCGAGCTACAAAGCCGAAAAACCCCACTCACCGCAACACATTTTGTCCGACCTTCAAGTTGCCCCCAACCAACTTGAACCACGACCTTTCCCCACCACAACAACGAAAAGTCCCCACAAAAGCAACAGAAAATGTCCTATAACCCGTATTTCTCGGATCAGGAATTAATCGATCAGTTAGCTGTAAGTCGACGGGTAAAAGGGGCACCGCTATACGTGATAACTCACGACTCAAAGCTTCTTAGGGCGAGATAAGAAGTAGGAGCCGCGCACGCACCACATGGGGTCGCGCACGGGGCTCCTACAGGATTTAATTCTACTACGAAAAGAGGAGCCGCACACACACCTCCACAGGGTCGTGCACGCCGCTCCTACTTGTTTCTAGGATAGTCCGCCGGCTAGATAGACGCAATATAGCAATTCTAATAAGGGCTTGAAACTTGTTGCCACCCCCCTCAGGTTGGGTGGTTTTTTATGCCCCGCAACCCGCACTCCCATAGTGATGGGAGGAACATGTTCACGAGATTAGAAATGAACAGGCATCGGAACCTGGTATTTGCACTGCCGGACTCGCCGCAAGGCGGCAGCGACAAGAACGCAGCCGACACTAGCGGCGAAACCGGTCAGCCTTCTCAGCCAAGCGAAAGCAAGGAAGACGCGACCAAGGCGGAAGAGACGGCTGCCGGCTCTGACAGTGAAACCGCTCAAGCACCAGAAGCTGACGAGCCCGAAGACGACGCGAATGAGCCGCGCGAGCAGGCCACAGAAACCACTCCCGAACAGGCAGTCGACTACCAGGCCCTGCAGGACAAAAACAGTGCGCTCGCGGAGGAAGTCGAGCAGCTGAAAGCGCAGATCGCGCGGTTCGAGACCGAACACCAGTGCGCCGCGTGGCGCGCGGAAATCTCCAAAGAAACCGGCGTTCCCGCTGAGGCGTTACGCGGGGGAACGCGCGAGGAAATCGAAGCGCACGCCAAGGTGCTCGCTGAACTCCTCAAACCACGACCAGTTGTACGCGGCGCAGGCTCTCAGCCGGAGTCCCCGCGTCGAAGTGTGGAACTGGAAACCGCTAACCGCCTACTGGGTACTAACAATTAGAAAGGACTCCCATCATGGCACTGACAACAAGCAAGATCGCCCTCCCCAAGGAGGTTGTCGCTTCTATTGCGACAAAGACTAAGGACGATTCCGCCAGTAAAGATATTGACGGTGATGTGCCGACTATTGAGCAGGTTGCGCAGGCGTCGATGGCTCCGCACGTGGAGATGCTCAAGTCGATGGCAATGCTGTGCGCGGCGTCAATGCGGGTGCCTGTGGACTATATGGGTATCACGTTGGATAATCCGACGTCTGCGGAGTCTCAGGCTGCGGCTGAGCGCCGGTTGATTCGTATTGCTGACCGGCAGAATGTGGCGTTTGGGCGCGCGCTTGTTCACACGCTGATGATTGCTGTGCATGTGCGGGATGGGCGTTCCCCTGGCGAGCAGGCTCTTGAGAAGGTTACGGCGATTTGGGCTCCGACTCGTGAAGAATCGGGCGCGGCTCGTGCTGATTCGTTTGCGAAGGTTGCTGCTGTTATCCCGGGGTATGCGGATTCTGATGTCGGTTTGGAAAAGTTGGGATTGTCGCAGGAGGAGATACGCAGGTTGCGTATTGACCAGCAGCGTGTCAGGGCGCAAGAAACACTCAACCAGATACGCGCCTCGATGGGGCAGACCGCTCCAGAGGGAGAAGAAAGCAGTCTGACTCGCCCAGCCGGTTCACAAGATCCTGTCACGTTAAAAGGCTCTTCACGAACGAGGGTGTAGCGCGGGTCTAAACCCTCCGGCTTCGAGCAGCGACCGAGCGATGTAGTGGGTGA
>NZ_JBWPJO010000026.1:0-4883 GCF_056583835.1 Pauljensenia sp. C0254C2 | reverse complement strand
GCGATCTTCACTTTTGTGCGTCATGCGGGGTTGTAGCGCTGAGCTAATTTTGTTGACATATCTATGGTTGAGTCATTATCATGATAATGACTGATTCTCAATAAGGTTTCGCCTTTGTTCGCGGAACTGATTGCTCCACCGGGCGCTTTTTAAGCGCCCGGTTTTCATTTTGGACCCAAATGCCATAGGGATGTGACACCCTATTCCCATGGAACAAGAAGCAATGACGCAACGGCATTATCGCGCAGGAATTGATGTTGGAACGAACTCAATAGGGTTTTCTCTCGTCGAGGTCGATGACGACGGTTATCCTACCGATCTAACAAATTCGGTGGTCGTTATACACGATTCGGGTGTCGATCCTGATGCGCAAGACGCAGGAGACTCACGCCGCGCTGTTTCAGGCGTAGCAAGGCGTGCACGACGTCTCTATAAACGGGCGAAGAAGCGCCTCGACAGGCTAGATGCGTATATTGAATCTTTAGGATGGCCGCTTATTGACCATGAGTCCTATCAAGATCCACGGCGGGCGTGGAGCATTCGGGCAGCCTTAGCAAATGAGCAAATTACTGATTCCACGGTCCTACATGAGTATTTGTCTGTTGCGATGGTGCATATTGCTCACCATCGGGGCTGGCGTAATCCATATCAACGAGTGGAATCTCTTTTACGAGAGCAAGAGCCAAGTAGCAAACTGGAAGGCCTGCGCAAACGCGTTGAGAATCTGATAGGCCGAAACCTTTCGGAAGATCTTACTGCTGGGCAGCTTATTAATGAGGCATTGCGGGTAAATCCCCAAACGAAGCTTCGAGGTTCTTCAGGATTACTGGGTGGGACACTGTTGCAATCAGACTATGTCATTGAAATCAGAAAAATTCAGGAAACGCAGGGTCTGTCCAGAGCACTTGTTGATGAATTGATTCGCCGTGTTTTTGATTCTGTTTCACCCGTAGGAAGTGCCCGGGAACGCGTTGGTAAGGATGCTCTGCCGGGGCAGCAACAGAAACCCCGTGCAGAAAAAGCCCAACCTGCTTTCCAGGTTTTTCGTATTGTCTCCGTTGTTGCCAACCTGCGAATCGGAAAAGGCAGGGAACAGCGCATACTGAGTAAGCAGGAAAAAGACACGGTTGTTGACTTTCTGTTGCATTCGAGTGCCCCAGAACAGATTACGTGGGATGCAGTTGCAGAGCTCTTGAAGATAGAGAGGCCCTCCCTCCGAGGGGTGGCACGAGCAGGCATAGATGGCGAGAATGTCAGTGGACGGCCGCCAACTGATGCAACAACTCAGGTAATTCGTTCGTTGAAGATCCCGACGCTACAGGAGTGGTGGGAACAAGCGGATGAAATTGCTCAGGAAACTTTCATTGACCTCCGCTCAAATGTTGGCAGTGACGATCTTGACCCTGATTCTCTGCAGGAAATTACTCGCCTAATAAGTGCGTTTTCAGATGATGAAAGAGAAAAGCTTGAGGAAGCAACTTTCCCTATGGGAAGAGCAGTTTATAGCGTGGATTCTCTTCGCAGGCTGACCGAATGTATGCGGGAAGATGGAATTGATCTCTATGAGGCGCGAAGAAAAGAATTTGGTGTTTCTGAAGACTGGGAACCACCGGCGGAAGATATTGGCGCTCCTGTCGGCAACCCATCAGTCGATCGTGTTACGAAGCAGGTTGCCCGTTGGCTGAGTGCGGTTGAGAAGAGATGGGGCGTTCCTGATTCAATTAATATTGAGAATGTCCGGGATGGTTTTAGCAGTGAACACGTTACTCGTGAAATTATGCTCCAAAATAAGAAATCCCAAGAGCGTAATGAACGAATTGTCCACGAGATCCATGAGCGACGTGGAATTGATGGTCCTGTTAGGCGCTCTGACATCATAAGATATAAGGTTTTCTCGAGACAGGAAGGAATCTGTCTCTATTGCGGAGAGCCCCTATCGATCGAGAATTTCGAGGTTGACCACATCGTACCGAGGTCCGGTCCTTCATCGACGAACAAGATGCATAACCTAGCAGCGGTCTGCCGGACTTGCAATCATCAAAAATCAGGAATGCCGTTTGCTTTATGGGCAGAGAATTCTGATCGTGATGGCGTGAGCCTTGAGGGAGCAATCAACCGGGTTGGAATGTGGTTGCCTGATCCTGGTATGAGCCGAAAAGACTTTGGACGTCAGAAACAGGAAACGATACGCCGTCTTAAACGGAAACAGATAGATGAGCCTCTGGACGACAGATCAATGGAATCAGTCGCGTGGATGGCTAATGAACTGAGACGCCGGATTGACTACCACTTCAACCATGAGGAGAAAAAGACAGTTGTACGGGTTTTCCGAGGAAGTCTTACTGCTGAGGCGCGGCGTGCTTCCGGTCTTGAAGGCAAGGTGAAGTTGATTGGCGGGCACGGAAAAACACGTTTTGATCGGCGACATCATGCCATGGATGCTCTGACGATTGCTCTCTTAAGACCTTCAGTTGCTCACACTTTGGTACTGCGCCAGAATATTCGCTATGCAGAGCGTTTGACGCAGTCGCCACAGACGTGGAAGGAATTCACAGGCCTTACGATCGCTGATCGCCAAATATGGAATCACTGGCTGCAAGAAATGGATTTGGCTACCGAATATTTCAATTCTCGAATTAGCGCAGACACGATTCCGGTTATGCAAAATCTACGTCTTAAGCTTGGAAATGGAGCGGCGCACAAGGCGAAAATAGGCAAGCTTGAGCATGTCAAACTTTCCGATGCCATGCCAGTGCAATCGATTGATCGTGCTTCAACGCCTGCGCTTTGGTGGGTCTTGACGCACCAACCTGATTTTGATCGTGAAAGTGGTCTTCCAGCAGATCCGTCACGCCGTATTGTCGTGAATGGAGTTCACTACACTGGTGAAAGTGCAGTCGATCTTTTCCCGAAACTTGTTCCAGCAGTGAAAGTACGAAATGGATGGGCAAGCACAAGTTCTTCAATACACCATGTTCGCATTTTCAAAGTTGACGGGAAAAAACCCAAATACTATCAGCTGCGGGTTTTCAAGACAGATCTCATTCCGTATGCCCACGAAGATCTTTTCACAGTACAAATTCCAGCAAAATCGATTAGTGTGCGAACTGCGTTGCCAGCTTTACGAAAGGCAATAGCTTCTGGGCAGGCTAGACAGGTCGGATGGCTCGTTCGGGGCGATGAGCTTCGTTTGCGCGCAACAAACTTTACGAAGGGGAAGATCGCTGATTTCTTTCAAGATTTTCCGGATATGGTGTCTTGGAGGGTGACTGGTTTTGAGAGCACACGGCAGATTAATCTGCGACCATCATTGTTAGCGCTCGAAGGAGCGCCTGAGCAGATCTCCCCTGCAGTGCTTGAAATCTTAAATAGGAGCTGGCGACCAACCTTTAGTGACCTTTTCACCAATGGGAATCCAGTAATCATTCGACGTAATGCTCTGGGTGAGCCACGTGAAGCCAGCAATTCCGGACTACCTTTGAGCATGACATTATAGGTGGAAAAATGTCGGGGCAATGGCGCGTGCTGGATTTTCTTGGTTTCCGCGGGCAGGTTCGTTCAGTTCGCGGCGGTCTTGAAGTTTTTGACGAAAGTGGTCACGGCAGGCGAGTAGCGTGTGCGGATCTTGCAGTAGTGTTGTTTGGACCCGGAGTGGATTTTTCCTCGGGCGTTATGAACCGTCTAATGGATAACGCGACAGTACTTTTCTATTGTGATTGGCGCGGAATTCCACGCGGCGCTTCCTATCCTTGGTCAAATCATTCGAGAGTTGGTGCGCGTCAGATAGCTCAATGCGAGGTATCACTGCCTAAGAAGAAAAACGCGTGGGCTAAAATTGTCCGTGCAAAAATCATGGGGCAGGCGACGACGCTGAGATTGAAAGGAGCATCTGGCGCTGGAGAGTTGGTTGCTCTTTCTCGTCAAGTGCGTTCGGGCGATCCAGAGAACCTTGAAGCGCGTGCTGCCCGTATATATTGGAAGTCTTTTCTTCCTTCTGGGGTTCGACGAGAATATGGCGTGGGGAGCGACAATATTAATTCGTGTTTGGATTACGGGTACACGATTCTTCGAGGGCACGGAATCCGATCTGTCTTAGGCGCGGGATTGAATCCAGCCTTTGGACTGTTTCATCGGGGACGCGGTAATCTGTTTCATTTGGTCGACGACCTGATTGAGCCGTTCCGACCCGCCATTGATGCAGCTGTGTGGGATATCGGTTTGAGCGCGCGGCTTGCGGATCCGAGTGTGAGGAAGCAGCTGGTGGCGGCTACCACACAAAAGTTTCTTGATGATGGAACGTGTATTCCGACGGCATTTGACATGCTTGCCCAGAGTTATGGCCGCTATGTTGAGGGGGATGGCGCTCGATTTGATGTTCCTTACTGGCATGAGTTCGATTGAGCGGATTGTCTGATGGCGGATGGCCCAATGTGGTGCTTGGTGATGTTTGATCTTCCAGTCTTGACCAAGGTGCAGAGACGGGATGCCAGTAATTTTCGTCATTTTCTGCTAGATCGGGGTTTCTCAATGGTTCAGCTGAGCGTGTATGTGAAGTATTGGCCAACTTGCGGAATCGATATGGTCACAGTTAAGTCTATTAAAGGTGCTCTCCCGCCCGGTGGGCAGGTTCGTGTCATCCCGATTACAGATCGTCAGTGGTCGGGCGGTTTCAGATTCCAGTCTGCAACGGAGTGTCCTGTAGAGGACGAACCTGAGCAGCTAACAATTTTCTGACGGAATTATCTGCTTTTTCGGCAAAAATAGGCGGGAAACCTCTCCCTTGGAAGTCTATCAAAGGGAAAGGTGACTGATTCCCAACCGGTCGACCAGTCCGTGCAGCGCGGCTCGAAGTCTATCAAAGGGAAAGGTGACTGATTCCCAAC
>NZ_JBWPJO010000025.1:0-5462 GCF_056583835.1 Pauljensenia sp. C0254C2 | reverse complement strand
CAATGGCTTCAGCTGGAACAAGCACTTCAACAGGAACGTCCAAGAAGCCAGCTGTGCGCCAAAGTGGGGGGGAATACCCAGTGGGGGGAATATCCAAAGTGGAGTGGACCCTGCCCTTATCGGACCTTCCAGCCTTATGCCCGCTGGCGACCCCAGTGTTTACAGGGCCTGACCAGGTGTAAGGATAGGTGACGGTCTCGGCGCCGTTGTGAACGACCTCGAGGTAGTTCGTGCAGAACAGATCAACCGCCCTGCCATCGGCGTCGTATCGACGCGAGAAGCCCAAACGCCGACGAGCGGGGCCCGAAACTGAAGCTTCGGACCCCGCTCGATTGCGCAACTCCTGTCCATGAGGAGTGGCGTGTGATGGAGGCTCAGGCCTCCTGGAGAGCTGCCTTCTCTTCCTCGCTCAGGCGCGCGATGCCGATGCCGGTCGCGCCCCACAGGAGGGCGAAGCCGATGGCGATCCAGTTGCACACCGCCCACGGCAGGTACGAGAGCGTCGCGACGCCGAGCGTGCCCGCCATGTAGGCGCCAGCAGACGTCCAGGGGAGGATCGGCTCCCACAGGGTCGCCGAGTCCTCGATCGTGCGCGAGAGGTTCTTCGGGTCGAGGCCGCGCTTCACGTACTCGCCGCGGAGCATCTCGCCCGGGATGAGGAGGGAAACCTGGCCGTTCGAGGTGATGCCGATCGTCGCGAGGCCCGTCGCGATCGTCGCCGCGATGAGGCCGAAGGTCGAGCGCACCGGCTTGAGGAGCTTCGAGATGAGGACGTCGAGCGAACCGGAGACCGAGACGACGCCGGCAAAGGTGATCGCGCAGAAGCAGATGAGCAGGACCGACATCATCGAGTTCATGCCGCCGCGGTTGAGGAGGCGCGTGACGTCCTCGATGACGTTCTCGGCGTCGAAGCCGGTCTTGCCGACCATTTCGACGTTGAAGCCGTTGACGCCTGCGACGACCGTGTCCTTGAAGGAGATGCCCTGGAAGACCACGGCGTTGAACATCGCGACCGCGCTGGACACGAGGATCACGGGGATCGTCGGCTTCTTCCACATCGAACCGCCCAGGACGATGATCACCGGCAGCAGGAGCAGAAGGTTCCAGTTGAACGCCGAATCGAGGGTGCTGAGGATCGTGTTGACCTTCTCGGGGACCTGGCCGCCGGACATGCCGAGGCCGAAGAGGAGGTAGACGACGGCCGCCGTGAGGAAGGAGGGGAGGGTCGTCCACAGGAGGTGGCGGATGTGCGTGAAGAGGTTGACGCCGGTCGCCATCGAGGCGATGTTCGTCGTGTCCGACAGGGGGGAGAGCTTGTCTCCGAAGTAGGCGCCCGACACGACTGCGCCGGCGACCATCGCGAGGTTCGCGTCCATGCCGACCGCGACGCCCATGAAGGCGACGCCGACCGTGCCCGCGGAGCCCCAGGAGGTGCCCGTGCACAGGGAGACGATCGCGGTGACGACGAGGGCGATGACCGCGAGGTACTGCGGGTTGATGATCTTCAGGCCGTAGTAGATGAGCATCGGGATCGTGCCACCCGCCATCCACGTGCCGATGAGGAGGCCGACCGAGATGAGGATGAGGATCGCGGGCATCGTCTTCGCGATCTTCTCGGCGACCGAGCCCATGATGTCGTCCCAGGTGTAGCCGAGGCGCCATGCGACCAGGCCCGCGACGACCGCGGAGGCGATGAGGAGGGGCTCGACGGGGAGTTCGGCGAAGATGTAGCCGCCTCCCAACAGGACGATCAGCGTGATGACCGGGACTGCGGCGAGGAGCAGGCTCGGAGTCCTGCGCTCGGCCTTCGTCGGAGTGGTGGGGGTTGTCGGAGACATCGTTGTCCTTTCGATGGGTCGTCAGTTCCTCGTGAGTGCCCCGGCGAGCCGGGTGATCCCCTCGAAAAGTTCTTGGCGGGGGAGTGCTGTGTTGATGCGGAAGAATCGATCGTATGCGGGACCGAAATCGGGTCCCGGGCTGACCGTGACGGAGGCGGTGCGCTCGGCGCGCACGAGGTCGGCTTCGGAGCCGATGTACGCGGAGGCGTCGATCCACAGGAGATAGGTGCCGTCCGGGTCCGAAACCCTCGCCTCCGGCAGGAGGCGCGCGAGGAGGGACCTCGCGGCTTCGAGGTTGGCGTCGATCTCCTTCGCGAGGGCGTCGACCCACGCGTCGCCCTTCGTCCACGCGGCGATGGCCGCGGGGATGGCGAAGTAATTCGGGTTGTGCAGACCCATGCGCCTCTTCGCCGCCTCGAGCTCGGCGCCGAGGGGCCCGTGGACGCAGATCGCCGTCGCTTCGAGGCCCGCGATGTTGAAGGTCTTGCCTGGAGAGGCGCAGTGGACGATCCGTCCGCTCATCCACAGGTCCTTCGCGACGCGGGCGAGGGCCGAATAGCGCTGCCCGCCGGGGCGCTCGAAGTCGCAGTGGATGTCGTCGGAGAGGACGAGGGCGCGGCAATCGCGCAACAGGTCGGCGAGTCGGCGCTGCTCGTCGACGCTCCAGATCCTGCCCGTCGGATTGTGGGGGTTCGTCCACAGCAGTAGGTCCGCGTCGGCGAGCGCCTTCTCGAGGGCCTCCCAGTCGATCGAGGCGGAGGCTGCGGTGTCGCGCATGGGTACGCGGACGAGATCGGTGCCCGCGCGTTCGCACACCTCGAGGAGGGGCGAGTAGGCCGGATCGAGCGTGACGACGCGGACCGGTCGATCGTCTCGCGGCAGGACGTGATCGACGAGGGCCGCGACGCACTGGACGACTCGGGGGAAGAAGTGGACGTCCTCGACCTCGCAGGACCATCCGTGGCGACGGCTCATCCACGCGGTCGCGGCCTCGGCGAAGTCGTCGAAGACCTCGGTGTAGCCGTAGGCGCCGAGGGCGGCGGCGTCAGCGATCGCCTCTCGGACCTCGGGGCAGGAGACGAACTCCATGTCCGCGACGGACAGGGCGATCGCGTTCTCGCCGAGGTCCTTGGCGAGCAGATCCCATTTCGCCGAATGCGTGCCCCAGCGCGACAGGTGCCGGCTGAAGTCCTCGTTAGGAGCGGTCATCATTCCCCCTCAATCTCGTTGAGGTAGTTGTAGATAGTGAAGCGCGTGCACGCGAGGGCGTTCGCCGCGGTCTCGGCGGCGTCGCGCAGGAGGAAGAAGCCCCTCGCTTTGAGGAGTCGGACGACCTCGACCTTGTGTTCCTTTCTCATCTCGTCGACGGGAACCCCCGACTCTGCAACGGCCCTTGAGAGGAGGAGTGTCGCGAGTTCGTCGACGTCTCTAACGAAGACTTCGGTCGTCGCCTGCTCCTCTTCGGCGGAAATTGGGAGCGAGAGGCCCGCGAGCGCGCCCGTGAGGGAATGAAGGACCTCCCAGCCGGAGATGTCACGGTTGATGCACAGGGCGGCGACGGGCTGGTTGGTCGAGTCGCGGATGATGGCGGTTGTTGAGAGAAGCTCCTTACCGCTCGGAGACGTTGTCCGGTATCCGATGCTGGTGCGCAGATTTCCGGAGGCGACGGCGTCAAGGAGCTTGTCGGTCGCCGGATCGCCGATCGATCGACCGGTGACATCGCCGCCAATCGCGACGATTGAGTTCGGGAGCCGAGTGAGATCGTGAACGATGATCTCGGAGGGGCCGACGAGTGTTGCTTTCATTGGTTCAACCAGCTGTTGAAGGGCGGAGATAATCTGATCGTGTTCGTTGAGCTTCGACGATGAAGCGGTCATGGAGAACCTCCGGTTTTGACGCTTTAATTCGTTCATTATAGCGACCAAATAGGTCCGTGTCAACAAACTGTTGAAAAAATTGTGTCTGCGCTTCGTTGCCCAGCCCTCTTATTGCCTTGTCACCTCCCCGGTTTTATGCGGTGTGTAGACAGAATGGGGTGTAATTCTGCGCAAAAACTTGACAGCTGGGGGGTGAGAGGCTTGCCTCTAGCGGCTAATGTGCATGCGTCGTGTCGCAGGCGTGGTTATCGCGAAATCTTATCGAACACGGTGTGAACAGTGTGAATTGAACCCCTGGAGGAAAAATGTCAATCAAGAAGTTTGGTGTAGCCCTTGCGGCTGGCCTGGTCGCTATGGCGTGTGCAACGCCTGCGGCGCTCGCTGCGGATGCGGTCAAGGATGCCGAGGAGAAGGTGAGAAGCGCGCAGGCTGATGTCGATTGGTTCTGCACTGAGGGTACTGACTACTACGACATGGCGGGCTGTGCGGATGCCCAGGCTGCTCTCGCTGCCGCGCAGGCGGAACTTGAGGCCGCTAAGGCTGCCGCCCCGTCTGGCGATGTTGCCTCTCCGGTCCCGGACCAGACGAAGGCTAATCTCGCAGACGCGAAGCTTGATGCCCAGTACTTCTGCGCTGAGGGTACTGAGTACTACGATTTTGTCAAGTGCGCTGACCTTACTGCACGGATCAAGGATCTTGAGAAGAAGGACGCCGAACTCGATGCCACTTGGTTCTGCGCTGAGGGTACTGAGTACTACGACATGGTGAAGTGCGCGGACGCGCAGGCGCGTCTCGGCGCTGGCTCTGGCGTCAACCCCGGGACAAACCCGAACCCCGGGACAGACCTGAACTCCGACCCAACCGTTACCCTCGAGAAGAGCACCGTGAAGATCGGCGAGAGCATCGAGATCGTCGGAACGGGCTTTACTGCCGGTCATGAGATTAGCGCGGTTCTCCACTCCGATCCGATCACGATTGGTACCGCAGTCGCGGACGAGAGCGAAGTCGTGCGCTTCTCGTACACGATTCCCGCGACGACGCCGATCGGATCCCATGAGATCATTCTCACCGATGCGACGATCGGGGTCAGCGCCAAGGCGCCTCTCACCGTCGAGGCCGCAACGGCCAAGGCCGAGGCCGCAACGGCCAAGGCCAAGGAGGCTAAAGGTGGCCTTGCCAAGACCGGTGCGACCTTCGCTCCGCTCATGGGTGTGGCTGCCGCCATCGCTCTCGCGGGTGGCGTCATGGTCGCCCGCAAGCGCGCCTGAGTTTCATCTGAGCGGGTTGCTCCCCTCTCTGAACCTGAACCTGTGGCCCCGATTCTTCGGAATCGGGGCCACAGGCCTTGTGGGAAACCTTCGAGACGGGTGTTCTGCAGGGCACGACGTGCGTGTTCATCATTCTTGGAACGACTGCTCCTGAGGTGAATGGACTAGTTGTGCTGTTCGGAGTAATTGGTTAATTGTGTGATGGGGGTTTGTTGTCGCAGGCCTGAGTGGGGTTTGTGGTGATTGGGGAAGTGAAGCCAGTCGTCCAGGGCATCGCATCGTTGTTGTTCGCAGGTGTAGTGCGTCGAGTGAATTGGTCTACGACTCGTAGTCGTTCGTCAATCGTCCTCACTGATAGAGAGCGCGGACATCTCTACGGTCCATAGTCGAGCTAGCTGTTCAAAGGGAATAACAGTTTTGAGCATGATTAAAGTTTCGGCCATTAGCATTGACAAGCATGCCCAATTGTTGAAAAAACC
>NZ_JBWPJO010000024.1:0-6467 GCF_056583835.1 Pauljensenia sp. C0254C2 | reverse complement strand
AGGAAGTGGCGCCGGGCACCGAGATTACTGTTAATGGTGACACGGTCGTGAAGGCTGTGTGGAAGAAGGTCCAGGTTTCTGTTAGCTACGACGGTAATGGTGGTAGCGGCAGTATGGATGGTGCGACTGTGGATAAGGGCAGTAAGTACACGGTGTTGCCTAATGGTTTTACTGCTCCGGATGACTCCCAGGAATTTAAGGCTTGGGAAGTTGATGGTCAGGAAGTGGCGCCGGGCACCGAGATTACTGTTAATGGTGACACGGTCGTGAAGGCTGTGTGGAAGAAGGTCCAGGTTGATAACCCGAATGGTGGGAGCAACAAGAACGGCGATGACGCCGTTAAAGCGTCTGAATCTCGCAAGTCTGGAAAGCTCTCGAAAACTGGATATGCTGGGATGCCGTATCAAGTCGCAGCGATGATTCTTGCAGCCGGCGGATTACTGATTGCTGCTGGTAGGAAGAAAGTCAGAAAGGACTAAAACTGAGAAGTTAAAGTAGCGTAAGCCGCCCATATGAGCAGTGAATATGGGCGGCTTCGCTATTTTCAAGGAACTTGTAAATATCGAAGTAAGGAACTGCTTCTGCTCTCTGCAAAGCAAAATTTCCCAAGGTTCTTGTAGTAAGAGATTGCTTCGTGAGCTTAATTAACCACCGTCACTCGTGGTTTGGGGATCATACCCGAATTATGAGTATTAATGCGTTGTTATTGGGGTTTGATGAGGGGTATGAAGCTTTGAATTATTGTTCGACGAGCACTTGTGATCGACCGGTTTGGGGTGCCTGGCAGTTAAATCACGTACTGACATTACCTCTAAAACGCAAGCTGACTTGTTTATAAAACTGCTGCTAGAAGGATATTTTATTACAGAACTCGTGATAATTAAAACCTCTCTTGTCACTAAAACGGCCTGATGCTGGGAAGTTCGAGTACCTAAAGCGCAAGTTGCAGGCGAGATATATGGGCCAGATCCTTATCGATGGGATCTGCATTCCCTATAACTGGTGTAAATCAGACTGGGTTTGTGAGAGGGCATGCTATACCTAGCAAGGTTTTTCTATAGCTATCAGTGCTTATGACCAGGAGACCAGGGAGCGGTCGGTGAAGATATGCTTTGATATCCTTGCTGGCGGTGCCTCGTCGAAGCCGGCAGCTATTCGTGTTGTGGAAGCAAAGATGGGAATCGAAGCATCCACGTTGCGCAACTGGATGAGAAAGGCTGAACAGGCCGAGGCGCTGGAAGTAGCAGCCAGTGAGGCGGATAAAGATGCCGAACTTAACAAGCTACGCGAGGAAAATGCCCGGCTTGAGGAAGCCGACGAGATCTTGAAGCTGACGTCAGCTTTTTTGCCTAGGCGGAGCGTTACCGCGCTCAAGTGATTGTGAATTTTCTGCATATTCACCGGCACTTGTATTCCATCGAGCGGATGTGCCACGTGTTCAACGAGCACGAATACGACATTTCGCCAGCAACCTACTACCGTTACATCAGCCGGGTTGCCCCCCACACAGGCCGAACTCGAGGAAGCGTATGCTGCCCACAAGCTGTACACGCTGTGGGTGAAGGCGAGGCGCGTTTATGTGGCAGGCGCAAACTCTGGAAAGTATTCCTGCGCGCTGGATGGTGGATTGGCCGTGACCAGGTACAACGACTGATGAACATCCTGGGAATCAAGCGTGCGCCGGAAGAAGTCGCAACGCACTCCGATCAGTGGCGGGCGGCGGATTTCACCTACGTTTCTACCTTGCAGGGTTGGGTGTGCGTCAGTTCTGTTGAGGACGTGTGCACCAGAGAAATCCTTGCAGTCGTCGACATCCAGACGGATAACAGTCTGGTCGCATGTGCCTTGAGGCAGGCGTTGGCCACACGGAAGTGTCAGGACTCGTTCTTTAAGTCTGCTGGGGTCATACATCACTCCGATGCGGGTAGTCAGTACACCTTGACTGATCTGCGCGACCTGCTGCAACGCCACGGGATGGATGGCTCAATCGGTGCCATTGGGGATGCCTACGACGATGGGCTGATGGAGTCAGTCATTGGGCGGTACAAGTCCGAGTTGATTCACGTTGAAGTTGCTGCCTGGGCCAACAGGCAAGAAGGGAGACCGCGATTATCGGCTGGGTCCACTGGTGCAATACCGACAGGTTGTATTCATCGATTGGGGACATCCCACCCGGTGAGAGATACACCAACCATTTTCAACACGCAGCCTTCAAGGCTGCCTAACACGCCGCTCTCAAAACTCAGGCCAATTCAGTATGCGCCTGGATTCCCTCCGTTTAGTGAGGCGTTTCGAGTGACCAGAGTGTTTTGCACCCTCGTATCTATACGTATAGAATGCGTCTCGCAGAAATCAATGGTGAACCTGTGAAACAGGGGAGGGCAGATGCCGCACATCAAGCATCGCAATCAAATAGCCGATCAACACTTCGAAAGTACCCACGGACGCAAATCTTTCTGGTCCGCAATCGTGTCAATCTGGCTGGGCACGACGATGGAATACGTCGACTTCGCACTGTATGGAATGGCAGCAGGCCTGGTCTTCAGCGATGTCTTCTTCCCTGAACAAACCAAGATCATCGCATTGCTCTCCGCGTTCATCACCTACGCGGTCGGCTTCCTGGCCCGCCCCGTGGGCGCATTCGTGCTGGGACGGCTCGGTGATCGCGTCGGCAGGAAGAAAATCCTTGTCTTCACCGTCGCCCTCATGGGTATCGCAACCTCGGGAATCGGCCTTCTGCCCACATACGCCTCCATCGGAATCTGGGCGCCGATCCTGCTCGCCCTGCTGCGCATCTGCCAGGGATTCGGTGCAGGTGCCGAACTTTCCGGCGGCGCAGTCATGCTGGCCGAATATGCACCCACCCGCCACCGCGGCCTGGTCGCCTCGCTGATCGGTGTCGGCTCCAACAGCGGCACGCTGCTCGCCTCGATCGTGTGGCTGCTGGTCCTGCTGCTGCCGCACGAACAGGTCATTTCCTGGGGATGGCGAATCCCGTTCCTGTGCTCTGTGCTGGTCGCAGCATTCGCACTGTTCCTTCGCCGCTCGATGGATGAAAGCCCCGTCTTCAAGACCTATCAGGAGAAGAAAGCACGCGAACTGGCCGACCTCGACAAGGCGGAAAACGAGCCCGCCAAGTCGACCTTCGGGTGGAAAGCCTTCCTGGTCATGCTGGGTCTGCGCATCGGTGAAAACGGCCCGTCCTACATGGCTCAGGGATTCCTGGTCGGCTACACCGTCAACGCGCTGGGCATGAACAAGTCCGTCCCTACGACCGCAGTGCTGATTGCGTCAATCCTCGGTTTTGCTGTCATCCCACTGTCTGGCTGGTTGTCCGACAGGTTCGGACGACGCATCACCTATCGCGTCTTCTGCGCCCTGCTCGTCATCTACGGCGTGCCCGCATTCTTCCTCATGGAATCGCGCGACGCCCTCGTTGTCGGAGCAGTCATCGTGGTCGGCATGTGTCTGGGTTCCCTCGGAATCTTCGGCGTGCAGGCTGCCTACGGCGTCGAACTGTTCGGCGTCGGCCACCGCTACTCAACAATGGCGATTGCCAAGGAACTGGGATCCATCCTGTCAGGCGGAACCGCTCCGATGGTCGCGTCAGCACTGCTGGCTGCGACCGGCTCGTGGATCCCGCTGGCCATCTACTTCATGGTCACCGCTGGAATCGGCTTCATCACCACGTTCTTCGCACCGGAGACTCGAGGCCGCGACCTCACACTGATCGAAGATGCCATCTAGGCCACGATGCTAAAGTGAAGGACAGAAAATCGCCTTCATGCACGAAGCCGGTCTTCTATCTTTGTTTTAGCGCGACGAGGACGCCCTGACCCAAGCAGACATCGATATGGCGAAAAGAGCTACTCAGAACGACGTTGCCAAGCTGGCGGGCACGTCAACAGCAGTCGTGAGCTACGTGATCAACAACGGTTCGCGCCCCGTCGCTCCCGAAACCCGCAAACGTGTGCTGGAAGCGATTAAGCAGACCGGCTACCGTCCGAACAACGCGGCCAGGGCACTGCTGACAGGCAAAGGCACCACTTTCGGAGTGGTTGTCCCTGACCTGGCGAATCCGTTCCTGGCACACATGCTCCAAAGCATCGAAGACGAGTTCTACGATCATGGGTATTCGCTGCTGGTCGCTGATTCACACGACTGCCTCAAGCGAGAAGAAGACATCATCGAGACTATGATGAGCCAGCAGGTCGCTGGCCTGGTGTGGTACTCGGTTGATCAGCCGCCGCCTGCTCACCTGCTGAAAGACTTCGCGCGGCCGGTGGTATTCGCCAATGCGTGCACTCCGACAGACACTGGCGAAGTTGCAGGGCAGCGCATCAGCGTCCTGGAAGACGAACGAGGAAGCGCCGCAGAGCTGACACGCGAACTCAAGAAACGCGGCTGCAGGACCATCGGGCACCTGGGCGGACCTCGCGGACGCATCAACTCTGCCGAACGCAGCCGAGGCTGGTTCGATGCCCTCGACGACGGTTCAGACGGCAATCCCGAAGATCACCCCCACCACCTGAGTGCCCCCTACACGTACGAGGGCGGCTGGCAGATGGCCGAACACTTTGTGAACCTGGGCTGTGACGGGGTGGTCGTGTCCAATGAGATGCAGGCAGTAGGGCTCATGGCGCGCCTGGCATCACTGGGCGTGCGTATCCCCGACGACATCAGTGTGGTGGCCATGCACATCACTGCGCATGCCGAATACTGTGTGCCGGCACTGTCGGGAATCCACGTGGATATGGCTGATCTGTCAGCTCAGATCGCCACCTCGCTGCTGGGGTCAGGCGCGGCCGCCACCATCGTTCCGACAACATACTTCGTAGAGCGGGCCAGCTGCTAGCCCGCTCCTCACTCTCACTTCACGAAAGTTTCAGGTTTTATTGATGTCACTCATCATTGACTGCGACCCCGGCAACGGCATTCCGGGTGCGAACGTCGACGACGCGCTGGCACTGTGCTTAGCGTGGTCCAGCCCCCAGCTGGATCTGGCGTCGGTGTGGACGGTGTTTGGAAACGTCAGCGCCGCGGAAGGCGCGCAGGCGGCGCATCGGTTGGCGCAGACATTCGGGGTGAGCACCCCGATCCTCACAGGATGCGACGCTCCCCTCGACACATATGTGTCACGCGGAGCCTGGCGGGACAAGATGGAAACGCCCCGTCGCGCGCCTGACGTTGAGCGCCTGTGGCAAGGGGAGGAGTACCCCGCGCAAGGGGAGTCGGCACAGCAGGATGCGTCTGATCCGTGCGAGTCCGCGCAGGAAGTGGCGGCACGGCTGGCTCACGATGTCATGTCGCACGTACACGGCGGCCCGGTCACAATCGCTGCCCTCGGGCCGCTGACCGACATTGGAGCACTGATCCGGTTCGAGCCGGAAGCTGCCCGCCATGTGGCAGAGATCCGCATGATGGGCGGATGCCAGGGGTACGGCGACCTTGTCGACACGAACGTTGCGATCGACCCGCTGGCGGCCTCCATCGTGTTCGCCTCTGGAATCGACCTGACAGTTGTGCCACTCGATGTCACGCGCACGACGCAGCTTTCGCGCGAGCGGTGGGAACAGGTCAGGCAACGTGCCGGCGACCTGCCCGAGCAGCGTGAGCGGGCCGAAGCCATTGATGCATGGCTGAGTCCGTGGATCGAATACAGCACGCGCACGCGGCCGGTGGACGGCATGTGGGTACACGACATGGTGGTCATCGCCCAGATGCTGTGCCCGGAGGTTGTCGAGGAGGAGGCAGGCCGCTTTATGCTGGCACGCGACCCCAGGGGCAAACTGCTGGAGGCCTGCGATGGGGGATCGGGCGAGGGCACCCGCGGCGACGAGGAATTCCTTACCAAGCCAAGACAGGTGAACATGGTGACCGCTGTTGATAACGACAGGCTGTTGACGCTGTGGACGAATGTCGTCCTCGGCGTGTAGAGCCATTGCGCGTGGCTTCTCACTGGCACAACTCGGGATGATATCAGGCGTAACAAAAGTGGGGCCCGACAAATCGGACCCCACTTTCGTGTTACCTCAGGTTAGTGCTTCCTGCGGCGTACGAGCGCCGCACCACCAGCCAGTGCGAACAGTGCCGCAACTCCGGCTCCTGTTGCGTTCGAACCGGTGGCTGCCAGTCCGCGCTTGCCAGTCGAGCTGATCGAGTACTTACCGTTGGCACCCTCAGCGCCGGGGAACTTCAGCACGTGGTTGAACACAGGCGTGGCTGTACCCAGGGCAGTGCCGAAGGAGATCACTGTTGCGGCGATGAAGATGGTGGGGGCAACAGTGCGCGCAGCAGGATGGCCAGAATCACCCACACAGCGACGAGGACGAGGGGGATGATGACGCGCAGGTCACGTTCTCCAGTCAGGTTGGTGTCGATGTCCGTGGCGGTAATGCCGCCGACGAGCACGGAGTTTGGGAGCGCATGCAGTTCGTCACGAATCTTTGCAACAGTCGACTCGGCTT
>NZ_JBWPJO010000023.1:0-7909 GCF_056583835.1 Pauljensenia sp. C0254C2 | reverse complement strand
GGATCGGGCGGGTGGGGCGCCTCGCAGCATCGGAAATACGCACCAGCAACGCGATCATCACCCACGACGCCACCATCGATGATCCGCCGGCAGCAAGGAAAGGGGCAGTCAGACCGGTCAGAGGGATGACTCGCGTAATACCTCCCAGGACGACGAACACCTGAAGTCCCAGTGAGAAGCTCAAACCAGCAGCCAGTAGCTTGCCGAATCCGTCGCGCACACCGATGGCTGCGCGCAAACCGCGCTCAATCAAAATCAGGTACAGCAGCAAAATGGCCAGCAGCCCGGTCAGTCCGAGCTCTTCAGCCAGTGACGACAAGATGAAGTCGGACTCGGCGTGGACCACGAGGTGCGGGTAGCCACGCCCCCAGCCGGTGCCCATCAGTCCGCCGGAAGCCTGACCGAAGAGGCCCTGGACGACCTGATAGGACCCCACTTGCGCGTTGTACACGTCATTGTCCAGGGCGTTGAGCCATACGTTGAAACGGTTCTGAACGTGTGGGAACGCGCGTACTGCCAAAATAACGGCGGGAGTGAACATGACAACGCCGATCACCAGCCACGAGGGACGGTTGGTCGCCACGTACAGGATCGCCACGAACATGCCGAAGAACATGAGGGATGTGCCCAAGTCACGCTGGAGTACCAGAATCGCGATGCCGATGAGCCACACCACCAGGATCGGACCGAGGTCACGTGCGCGCGGCAGGCGCATTCCCAGGATCTTCGGACCGCCGATGGCCAGTGAGTCCCGCTTGTTGACCAGGTAGCCGGCAAAGAAGATGGCCAGGGTGACTTTGACGAGTTCGCCTGGCTGCAAGCTGAGCGGCCCCATGCGGATCCACACGCGCGCGCCCATTTGTTCACTGCCGATGACAGGGAGCATGGGCAGGAGCAACAAGACCAGGGAGATCACTCCGAACGTGTACGTAAAGCGGCGCAGGAGGCGGTGATTCCGCACCACGATCAAGGTGAGTGCTGCGGCAACCAGTGCGACACCCACCATGATGAGCTGCTTCGTGCTGGTTGGCATGAGGTGGCCACCAGATTCAGTGTCGTAACGCCCGAGCATGTCATAGGTCAGATCCAGGCGGTAAATCATCGCCAGTCCCAGCCCGGTCAATGCCACCGAGATCGGCAAGATGACAGGATCGGCGTAGGGTGCCAGCACGTGCATCCCGATTTCAGCGGCTATGGCAACCACCAGCAGGATCACGATATGCATCCCCAGGTTCGGGGGGATAACGCCGGTGCGGTTGATCGTCGTCAGCACGTAGCCGCCGATTCCGATGGCCAGTGCCACCACCATGAGCGCAATTTCCACCAGGCGTCGAGGACGTGTCGGCGCCACCATCACTGTTGCCATTACAGTGCCTCCACGTCGGAGGAATCACTGTGGCGGAGCGACTGTGGCTGCGGCTGGGTGCCCGACTGTGAGGCACGTGATGACTGTGGCCGGTCACCACCCGATTGGGCATCCGTACCGTCTGGTCCCTGGGCACTCACGGGTGCCAGCTGCGCAATATATGCGTCGATTTCCTCGCGTGAGGAACGGGTGACAGGTTCCTGCAGTCGTTCACGATCCACGTTATCGAGGGAAGCCAGCGAAATAGAGGTGACCTCCACGCGGTGCGAAAAGGCCCACGGCCCCAGCGTCTGAGGAATTCCCTGGTAGATGGCGACCGCCCCGTCCTCGCCAATCGCATAGTACTGCTGCTGTGACCAGCGGTATCCCAAAAAGCCTGCCAGGACCACAGCTGCTACGGCCAGCACACCCACGGCAATGGTCCACCACCGCATGCGAGGCCGCTCAGGTTCAGCGGCATCCTCGTCAGGATCTGAAAGTGAATGAGTCGAGGTTGATCGGGCCAGGGCCGCTGCGCGCG
Source organism: Pauljensenia sp. C0254C2 (assembly GCF_056583835.1). Taxonomy (NCBI): domain Bacteria; kingdom Bacillati; phylum Actinomycetota; class Actinomycetes; order Actinomycetales; family Actinomycetaceae; genus Pauljensenia; species Pauljensenia sp. C0254C2. The sequence goes on along the minus strand of NZ_JBWPJO010000023.1, from coordinate 6,023 downwards.
CAGCAGCACCGTCACCTCCGCGGGTGGGTGCCTGACGGTCGGTCGCGGCAGCACCCACAATTTCAGGAGCAGTCTGGTTCGTTGTGCCTGCCGGAACAATATCCGCGATCACGCACGTCACATTGTCAGGCCCACCGGCACGCAACGCCAGGTCAATGAGCTTTTCGGCGCATTCGCCCGGATCTTCATACTCGGTCAGCACCGAACCGATCGTGTCTCCCGATACCACTCCGGACAGACCGTCTGAACACAGCAGCCAGCGATCTCCCACAACAGCCTGACGCATGGTTTCGTCAGGAACCACGCTGGCCTGCGAATCCCCTAGAATCTTCAGCACCACGTTGCGCTGAGGATGCTGTTCAGCCTCGTCAGGCGTGATCTGGCCACTGTCAACAAGGTACTGGACAAAAGAATGGTCAGTGGTGACCTGCGTGAGGGTGTGGCCACGCATCACGTAGGCACGAGAATCACCAATATGGACCATCGCCAGTTTTGAGCCGGCACGCATGATCGCAATGCAGGTGGTTCCCAGACCCTTCAGCTCCGGGTCAGTTTCCGAGCGTTCACAGAGCTCATCGTGTGCATCCACCAGGCTGTCATGCAGGAGCTTGGCGATCGAATCAGCTGGATATGATTCCGAATCCAGGTGCGCCAGGTGGGCGATCGCGACGGATGAGGCGATATCACCGCCGGCCGGGCCGCCCATACCGTCAGCGAGTACAAGCAAATTGGGGCCCGCGTAGGCAGAGTCCTGATTGTTCTTGCGGACCAGTCCGATATCAGACCGGGCTGCATAGTGAAATTCGATTGCTTCAGGACTCACGACGCTCACCTGACCAATTCAAGCGTGGTTTGTCCGATGCGAATCGTCGTGCCGGGATGGACGACGGTCGGCTGTGTGATGCGCTCGTCGTCCACGAACGTGCCGTTGCGGGAGCCGAGGTCCTCGATGACCCATTCGCCGTCTTGTGGGGAGAGCATGGCGTGCTGCCCCGAGACGTACTCGTCCTCCAGCACCATGATGCAGTTCGGGGAGCGTCCGATGGTGATCTGGGCGGAGCCAAGTGTCAGAGTCATTCCGACCAGCGGGCCGCCTGTAATGAGCAGTGATCTGGGAATCAGTTCATCTGATGCGCGATCCTTGCGAGCTTTCTGCGACTTCTTGCGTCTCTTGTCAGCGGTACGCCGGCCCTTGCCACGAGGGGTGACAACGGTTCCGAAAATGTCTCGACGCAGCGTGGACACTGCGGCGAGCACCATCAGCCACAGCAGAGCCAGGTATCCGACGCGAAAAACAGTAAATGCCAGATCGCTTGTCATCACCGTTCCTCGTCAGCTGGTTCAGGATGGGTCCAAAACAGAATCCGGGTTCTGCCCACCGTCAGTTGGTTGCCATCCACCAGCGTAGCGGCATCGATGCGGTGTCCCTCCACAAAAGTCCCGTTCGTGGAACCCAGGTCTGTTGCGATGACCCCGGTGGGAGTGATGCGCAGTTCGAGGTGATGGCGTGACACGCCTGAATCGGTGATGACAATGTCGCAGTCTGAGCCGCGCCCGATCACGGTGACTGGTTCGGTCAGCAGCCAGCGGTCTCCATCCACATCGATGATCGGATGTTCAGGGGAAGCCTCGAGCACTGTCGCCGGAGCGACTGCGCCGCGCTCATTGGCAGCTTCAACGATGAGTTGCCCAGTCAGTTCAGATTCGTCTTCCTCGAAACTGACTGCGATGGGGCCAAGCAATGCATAGCCGTGCTGAGTGGCGTACTCTGTCGCGTCGCGTTCAAATTCATCGACGAGGACGGGCATGTCGTCACCGATGGATTCCAGATCCGTCACGGAGGTACGCACGACGAACTTATTGGGCGCGATGGTGCGGTCGGAGGAGACTTCCTGGAGGTTATCCTCCATGGCACGTCGGATTGCAGAATTCACGTCAACTGGCTTGAGGCCGGAACGAAAGACACGAGAAAAAACCGAGTTCACACCTTTTTCGACCGCGTTTTCGAAACGATCAAAGATGCTCATGGCGTCCCCTTCCCTTGCGTCACGCGTAACACTCCGATCACGCATGCACTACTGATGCAGTGCAAAGGCCAGTGTAACCGTGTCGGCGGAACACTCCTAAGCGAACATTCCGACGAGGACAGGACCGACAGGACTTCAGCTGTCTGCGGCACAGAGTCGGTACTCATAGTAACGACAATACCGGCATGGTTGTGTCTAGTGGAACATAAAAGGGTGGATTCTGGCCGATTGGCTCGCTATCATCGGCGCCATGATGGCACTACGTGAATACAACGGCAGTTCCAACCGCCTCGGCCGGCACCGGTGGTGCACCGCCCTGGCGTGCGTCGCTGTGCTCACGGGACTCACGGCGTGCAATCCTGGTTCTGGGGACACTGCGCCATCGGGCACACAGGAATCAGGCCAGTCTGCTGCGTCAAGCGCACCCCAGTCTGGCCCGCCCACCTCACCTGCCGGGATACGGTCCCACGTCGCTGACATGCCTGAGGCGCTTCCCGCTGATGACCCGCAGATCGGTCATGTCATTGACCGTTCGTCCACGGCAGACATCCCTGTGACCTGGCCGGGTATCCAGGGATTCGACGACGTCAACGCGTTCATGGAGCAGCGGGCCCTCGAGATGGCATCCTGGCCGGATTCTCAGGAAGTGCGCTACGACGTGTCCTTCGCTGCGGGGCAGTGGATCGGGTTCGTCCTCGAAGCCATCACCGGCACCGACGACGGCGAGGTCACGCGCTCGTCATCATGGATCGTTGATACCCAGGACCAAACGGTGGCGCCTGCGGCCGCCCTCGTCAATGAGGATGAGCGGGTGCAGCTGTTCCCTGCCGCCAAGCGTGCGTTGCGTGAGGCAGATCGAGACCCGGGAACCTATCAGGACGCGTTGGCCAGGCTCGGCTTGCGTACGAACGAGGCGTGGCATGGGCCAGATGATGTGCGAATCGGCCAGGACGGCTCATTTGCGCTGATCCTGAACGCTGATAGTGGAGTGAACGCTGATCGCGCGGTGCTGGAAGTGTCCCCCGATCAAGCTGCCGAGGTGTCGAGCGACCTGGGTCGCGCTGTAACTGCGGCGGTGACAGGAGGCGCGGAATTTGCTGGGCTTCCCCAGCCCGAACCGCCATTCGTTCCCCTCGAGCCGCTGCCCGCAGATGGATCAGGTGTGATGGGTATGGTTCCGACCGAGAATGTGGATTGCAGTGCGGCGCAGTGTGTGGCGTTGACGTTCGACGATGGTCCCGATGCGAACCTGACGCCAAAACTGCTCGATGTGCTTGCATCGAAAGGCGTGCACGCCACGTTCTTCCAGTTGGGACCCAGTGTGGCGGCGCGTCCGGATATCACCGCTCGCGCTGTGAACGAAGGGCATGTGGTGGGGTCGCATTCCTGGTCGCACCCACAGCTCGACACGTTGCCGGTCGAGGGGATCCGTGATGAGGTAGCGCGCTCGCGGGATGCGATTCAGCAGGCCAGTGGGCTGTTGCCGGCGCTGATGCGTCCTCCGTATGGAGCGACCAATGACAAGGTAACCGGCGTGCTCAGTGAGGCGGGTCAGGCAGCGATCTTCTGGGATGTGGATTCTGAGGACTGGAAGAACCGCGACGTCAAGACCACGACCGATCGGATTATGGCGACTGTGCGCGCCGGGTCGATCGTCCTGATGCACGACGTTCACCCTTCGACCATTGAAGCTGTCCCGGGCATCATTGATCAGTTGCAGCGCCAGGGCTTCACGCTGGTCACAGTGCCAACGCTGCTCGGTGGCGTGGAGGCTGGGCAGTCGTATTATTAGGGGGCTGGCGCTGCCGCGGAGGCAGCGTTACTGGCGAGTAGGTGGCCGGCGGTCATGCTTACTCAGCAGGCGGCAATTGGCCAGCCTCGCAGCATCCCGCTGGCGCTGCAGGCATTGCCTAGTGCGTTGAGACGTACGCGATGCTCGTTCCCAGGACATCTGTCACCTGAAGAACACCGCTCGCACCCGCTGGGATCTGGATAGCGACGCTACCAGTGCCTTGCTGTCCCGGTTCAAGGTCCAGAAGGTAGTACGAGTCCTCCAGACCCACGAGGTTGTCATAGTCGTAGTACGTCTGGCCTGCCTCGTCGATGAAGGCGAATGCCAGGAAGGGCAGGGTCTTTTCAGTGCCCTTGTTGGTGAAAGTGACATTGAGCAGGGAGTAAACCGTGCCGTCATCCGGAGGAGTGTTGAACATATTGCCGTTCACAATTTGGTCGGTGGCGTCGGGATTGAATGAATTGATCGCCACGTCCCACTGGCCAACGGTAATGGTTTCTCCCAGTGCTGCGGGATTGTCTCTCGAGGTTTGGGGCGAACTTGCCGTTCCGGGGGTGGGCATCTGTCCAGGCTGCTGTCCTGCCTGACCTGGTTCTCCTGATTGCTGGGGCGTGGTCGGAAGAGGCACGGTAGGTGCTGGGGCAATGGGGCTACTTTGCGGATCTTGATCCTGAGTTTCTGTCGCCGAGGGTTGTTCCTGTTCGTCGACAGTCTCATCAACGTCAGACAGATTGGCCATGACAAAGGCGACGACCAGAGCAATGAGTGCCGAAAGAACCGTCACTGCCAGCGCGATCAGTGCGCTGACGCGCGGCTGGTTCTTTAGGAAGAGCGCGACGAGGGAGCAAATAAACGCGACGCCGAGGATGACCCACCCTACGATCTGCGTCACTGGAATGACAGAGAGGATCAGGCCGAGGACTGCAAGGCCAAGCGCAACAAACGCGACGATGTTGATCTTCTTCGTTCCACCGGATTGGTTTGGTTGTGACCATGAGCCACCAGGGCCTTGAGGCCCCTGCGGCCCGTAGGGCCCTTGTGGACTGTTGGGGCCCTGCGGACTGTTGGGGCCCTGCGAGCCATATGGCCCCTGTGGTCCGTACGATCCTTGCGGATTCGTGGGGCCTTGCGAACCGTATGCTCCCTGTGGGGTATAGGGCCCCTGTGGGCCGTTTTGCCATGACGGGGTGGATGACCATTGAGAATTGGACGATGACCACTGCTGATTGTGTGACCACTGGTCGTTGTAGCCTGGCCCGTTTTGCCCCGGTTGGCCCGGCTGTCCCGGTTGGCCCGGCTGTCTTGCCGAGTTGCCTGCCCATTGCTCATGTGCAGGTGGCATCTGCGCTGTTTGCTGGTCGCGGCTCCAACGGCCGTAATCTCCGTCGGAGTTCGAGCCTTGTGACGTGGGACCTTCGGGGCTGAACCGGCCATCGCCGTCCCGGCTCAAGCTATTCGCGCCTTGTCCATTCCACTGTGCCGTCTGATCTGGCTTGGACTCGAATTGGCGTGCGTTGTCGAAACCGTAGGGACTACTGCCGTATCGCTGGTGCGAGTTGGCGTCGTTACCTGTCGGTGGGCGTGAATTCGTCATGATTCATCCTTCGTTCTACGACATTCGTGCAAGTGCGGTAGATCAGATGCGTGGGCGTGGAACCCAAAGTGGCTCTTTGATTGAGGTCTCAATTCACTTTAAGCGTATCGCCAACAGAGGCATTATGACGGGCGAAGGTGAAAGTTCCCGATGTGTGCCCGTCGAGTACCTGTCGTTACCGTTCGAACCTGGGGTGGTGGGTGGATTCGTCATGGACTGTCCTCGATCAAGTGGGTGAAACTCTAGGTGCGGATCAACAACGAAACGGGCGCCCATTAAGCTTCGGCGCCCTCTTTATGAGCCTATCCCTTTTGGTGACATGACACAGAAAAACGTTGCTCGCATATGTCGACGCATCGGCGTCCAACACGAACGTCCCTCGAACCTCGTTGCACTGTCAACGCTGATCTCTGAATCGATATCTCCCCGCGAGCATGGCTCTGCCGCAGTACGTGAGTATGCGCGGCGTGTCGCGCTTTGCTCTTCTCCCTGCGTCTCCGCGACCCCTTTTCTCGTGCGCTCATGCGACAAATCAGCCGCCGATGCAACACAACACCCTAGATCTTCGTGCCTGCGTTGCACATTCCCCTAAATCTTCACGGTCTTGATG
>NZ_JBWPJO010000022.1:0-17791 GCF_056583835.1 Pauljensenia sp. C0254C2 | reverse complement strand
GGCGGCACGGTCGAAGGCAATACTGCTAGTGGTCACGGAGGAGGAATCGCTCTCGGTGGTGGCGAAGCCACGATCAGCGGAGGAGAATTTGCGCACAACGTGGCCCTGAAAGCTGGAGGCGGACTCGCGTTCTACGGTGAAGCTAAGGTAACGATGAAAGCCGGCTACGTACACGACAACGTTGCGAAGGGCTTTTGGGGCGGTGGCGGTATCTACAACGATTCCGATTCGATTCTTACCATTGAGAACTCTCTGATCCGCGGCAATGCAACCAAAGACGCATTCCTTATCGGGGCAGGAAATCACCTTCCCAGCACGCAGGGTGGCGGTGTGTGGAACTGTGCAACGGGCACAACCACCTTGAACATCACCAAGGGCGTCGCGATTTTCGATAATTCTGCTCCAGATCTTGGGCGTAATAAGGAATACAAAGGTGCAGGAGCCGATTTTGCAAGCGTCGCTGTGCATACTTTTGGCGCGGCTGAGCCGGAGAAAGGCCAACCTGTCACAATAGGCGAGCGCATGCTTGGCGGTGCAGAGAGAATGTGGTACCAGGATGGCTCGATTTACAGTCACCGCTTGAACTGGCCGCAAGAGAAGCAAGAACCGCGATACGTGCAAGGCGGCAACAACACGCGGGTGGAGAATAACAAACTCTACACAGTGAATAAGGCCTTTAAGTCGGTTCCGAGTGATCAGGCAAAGCGACTGGCTGAACGTCTTGCCACTGTCAGAATCGAAAATAACCTCGCCACTTCCATGGGATTCAGCGGTGGAGGCATTGCCAACAACGGACAATTGTTCTTTGGTGAAGATGCCTGGAAGCTCAAGATCAAGAAATCTTGGAGCAACGATGACCCGGGTGTGCGCCCAGACAAAATTACGCTGGACGTCCTCGTTGATGATGTAGAGGTCGTCAAAGGTATCGAGCTGTCGGAGGCGAATAACTGGGAAACAACTATCGATAACTTCCCCAATCCTCAGACCTTAGTCGATGCCGCAACAGGTGAACGTATCCCGCTTGAGTTCAAGGAAAGCGGCGCGGACGGTTACACCATGAAGGTCTCAGAAACTTCGGATGACAAGCAGAAGACCTACAGTGTTGCGCTGACGAACCGGATCCTCACCTCTGTGGGTGTGTCGAAGTCGTGGCTTGATGGTGAGAATGCGTTGGGTGAGCGTCCTGGCAGCGTTGTGGTGGAGTTGTTGGCTAATGGTGAGCCGACTGGCACGACGTTGACCTTGTCGGCGGATAATTCGTGGTCTGGCGTGTTTAAGGATTTGCCGAAGTTTAACCATGGCGTCTTGGTTGAGTATTCGGTGCGTGAGGTTGAGGTTCCTGGGTATCGGTCGGTAGTGGCTGGTAACGCCGTGGACGGCTTCACGATCACCAACAGAGCCCTCACAGCTGTTCCCGTGACGAAGAAATGGGTGAACCACGACGGCGCAGCGCTCAGTGACGATATCCCACAGTCCATTGACGTTGAACTTGTGGCTGACGGTGAGCCGACTGGACAGAAACTCACCCTCTCAGCAGACAACTCCTGGTCAGGCGCATTTGCCGACCTTGAAATGTTCAATGCAGACGGCTCCGCGCCCATCGTCTATACAGTCAAGGAAACACCAGTTGACGGCTTCAGCACCCATATCGCGGGCACCGCTACGGACGGATTCACCATCACGAACTCGAAGAATCCGCCTCCGCCGGGTACACCACCGTCACCGCCGACCATCGTGAACACGGGTGCGGCGGCTGGAGGCGCTGCAGGAGCGGGCATTTTGATGATCACCCTGGGCGCTGGCCTGCTCTGGTACCGCCGCCGAGGAATCCACTGAACTCAGGAGGTGCATCAGTTCTGAGCTGATGATTCTCCGTGTCAGACGGGCGCGCGCTGGAAGACTCTGTGCTTCAACGTGCGCCCGTTCCTCGTTGGCAAGACGGTTTTGGCCAGCCGCCCTCGTCGGCAAAGCTGACCGGACGCGGCCCCCTCGTCGGAGTACGGGCTGATTGCACGCGAGATGCGCTCTATCATGTATGTGCAGGCAGTGAGGCCTGAGGCTGTCACTGATAGGAAAGGGACGACAGGAAGAGACGCAATGACTGAGAAGACCGCGGAAGAACACTACGTACTTGCCATCGATCAGGGCACGACGTCCTCACGAGCCATTATCTTCAACCACGATGGGCAGATCGTGGCCGTCAGTCAGAAGGAACACGAGCAGATCTTCCCGAAGCCCGGATGGGTTGAACACGATCCACTCGAAATATGGAGCAACATTCGCATCTGCGTCGCGGACGTCCTGCAAAGGGCCGAAATCAACAGGCACGCGATCGCAGCCGTCGGCATCACGAACCAGCGCGAAACCGTTGTCGTGTGGGATAAGAACACCGGCGAACCCGTCTACAACGCGATCGTGTGGCAAGACGCGCGCACATCGCAAATCATTCGTGAGCTTGCAGGTGACGAAGGGAAGTCAAAGTACCGCGACATCTGCGGCCTTGACCTGTCGACGTACTACGCAGGCCCTGAGATCAAATGGATCCTCGACAACGTCGAGGGAGTCCGCGAACGCGCCGAAGCCGGTGACCTCCTGTTCGGCACCACCGACACCTGGACACTGTGGAACCTGACCGGCGGCGTCAACGGAGGTGCTCACAAGACTGACGTCACCAACGCGTCGCGCACCATGCTGATGGATATTCGCACACTCCAGTGGCGAGAAGACGTGTGCGAGGACTTCGGCATCCCTATGTCGATGCTTCCTGAAATCTGCTCCTCTTCTGAAATCTACGGATACGGTCGCAAGAACGGGCTGCTGATTGACACTCCGATCGCTGGAATCCTTGGTGACCAGCAGGCTGCCACTTTTGGGCAAGCGTGCTTCGACAAAGGCATGGCAAAGAACACGTACGGTACGGGCTGTTTCGTCATCATGAACACCGGTGAGGAGCCGGTCTTTTCAGAAAACGGTCTGCTCACCACCGTGTGCTACAAGATCGGTGACAACAAGCCGGTCTACGCCCTGGAAGGCTCGATCGCCGTAACAGGTTCACTGGTTCAATGGATGCGCGACAATTTGGGAATCATCAAGGACTCCAGGGACATTGAAGACCTGGCGAAAACAGTTGATGACAATGGTGGCGTGTACTTCGTACCCGCATTTTCCGGCCTGTTCGCACCGTACTGGAAGGACGATGCACGTGGCGCGATCGTGGGGCTGACGCGATACAACAACAAGGGACACCTGGCCCGTGCAGTCGAAGAAGCCACCGCTTTCCAGTCCCGCGAAGTCTTTGACGCGATGGAAGCGGACTCGGGTGTTGCGTTGAAGGAGCTGCGCGTCGACGGTGGCATGACGAATGACAATTTGCTCATGCAGTTCCAGGCCGATCAGCTGGGTGTGCCGATCGTTCGCCCGAAAGTCCTGGAGACAACAGCGCTAGGCGCCGCATACGCAGCAGGCATCGCCGTGGGCTATTGGGACGGCGAGCAGGACGTCATCGACAACTGGTCGGAAGAAAAGCGATGGGAACCAGGCGATGATCGCGACGAGTACGACCGCAACTACCGCCTGTGGAAGAAAGCCGTCACACGCACCTTCAATTGGGTAGATGAGGACGTCGAAAACGCCTGACCGCCATTCGCGCCTCACTTAATTGACGAGGGAGGCCGGCCGGAGCCCCATCTCAGGTGCAAACACGGGGAGAATTCGGTGAGAATCTGCTGACCCCTTCAGTGCTTGACTTCATACGGCGTGACTGTACTGCCCAGCGTCATGCGGATGCGCGCGCACGCCACGCCATGCACATGGCCTTTGATGCGATCCGGCAAGCGCGGCGCGCCCGCTACGTCGTGACGCAGGCGTTCACGTGCGTCACGGCAATTAACCCGATTGTGTCCGCGGGTATGCACCCGCGGTACGCCGATATTTCGCCCGACACGCTCTCGATCGACCCACAGACCTTGACGATCCCGCCCTCGACGAGGGCGATCGTCCTCCAGCACACCTTCGGTATCGTGGACGATGGCGCATCCAAGGTGATCGTGGATCAGGCGCACGCTGCGGACGCCTTTGTTGTTGAAGATAGCGCACATTGCGTCGGACGCATGGCCACCGATCCGCAGACGCGGCGCCCCCTCGCGGATATTTCGATTCACTCTTTCGGCGCGGAAAAGGTTTTGCCCACGAAATTCGGTGCCGCACTGTGGCTCAATCCCGACACGGTTGATGTTCCTGTGCGCCAGCTCCTCGTCCGTGCACTGACGAACCTGCCTCAGCCTCGAGTCACTCTCGACACGGCAATTCGGACCTATCGCCTGCAAGATCGCGTCTACTCTCACCTGCCATCAGCGCTCTCAGGCAGGTTGCGGAGTGCGGCTCAGGCTGCACACCTTTTCTACCCGCCAGTTGCTGACACGCAATGGCAGGGAGGATCCAACGGAAGACCGTACGCGCCCTCACGCTGGGTGCTCGACCACATGAGCGAAGCGCTCGCGGGTGTGGATGCCATTGAACGTGAACTGGCCGAGCGAACCGGCCTCTACCTGCGTGCATTGTCAGCGATCCACACCGCTGCAACGATCCCGGCTTCTGTCACCGCATCGATGCCGCTGATCCGCTTCCCTGTGATCCTCCAGCGCGATGGGTCCGGTCAGCCTATCGACCCGGAAGACATGTTCAGTGCGCTGCAGTCACAGGGCTTCTATCCGGGCAGGTGGTATCGGCCTCTCCTCTTCCCCGGTGTGCGCAGCCCGCGTACATACGAACGTGATTCTCACAGTGATGCCATTCCACGCACACGCCAGATCGAGCGTTCGATCATTAACTTGCGGACCCAGGAATCACGCGACCATGCTGAGCGACTGGCCGATGCGGCCGTACGCTGGCTCGCCGCTCATGAAGCGAATTGAGCGTCTTCCAGCTCAAGGAGCCACGCCTTGCGGTCAGTTCCCGCAGCGTATCCCGTCAACGAACCATCTGCCGCCACGACGCGGTGACACGGGACGATGAGGGAAATGGGATTGCGCCCGACAGCCTGCCCGACAGCCTGAGGTGCCGGCCGACCAGCCTGACAGGTCAGTTGACCAGCCTGACGTGCCAGCCCGCTGGCTCGCTGATCAGCAACAGCATCGGCCAGGTCACCGTACGTGGTCGTCTGCCCGTAGGGAATTGCGAGGAGCTCGCGCCACACACTGACCTGGAAATCAGTGCCGACCAGGCGCAGCGCAGGCACCTCGTCGGGAATGTGGCCGGCAAAGTAGGTGTCCAGCCAGCGCGTTGTGCAGGTCAGGTTGTTCTGCGTCTTGATTGACGAGGGTGGCTCCAGCTCACTGATGTCATCGGTGTGCGTCATGCCGGCGATGGTGGAGCCGAAATGCTTCGCCCCCTCACACCACAGTCCGACGAGGTCACCACCTATGAAAGCCAGTGTCCAGGTGCCGATGGGTGAACGGTAGCGTGAGAGAAAAGCCGGGGCTGTGGGGGTCATGGTCGTCAGCCTACTGTGGGGCGCGTGAGTTCGCATTGAACATAGTTTTTCCCGTACAGTACACATCGTGACGAAATCTTTAGCTGTGTCAGAAAACGCTCGAGCCGAACGACCCGCAGTGATCCTGGCCAACCTCGGAACGCCGCAGGCACCCACAGCCCGGGCTGTGCGCCCCTTCTTGCGTGAATTCCTCTCCGACCGGCGCATCATTGAAATGCCTCCAGCAATCTGGCGACCGATCCTCGAAGGCATCATCTTGCGGGTGCGCCCTGCACGGTCTGCAAAACTCTACGAGTCGATCTGGCACACCGAGTCGAACTCCTCACCACTGATGTACTGGTCGCTGCGTCAGCGCGACGAACTGGCTGCGCGCCTCGACCATGTTGCCGACGTGCACCTGGCCATGCGCTACGGCGAACCATCGATCCGCAGCGTGCTTGATCAGCTGCGTGATCAGGGAGTGCAGCGCGTCCTCATCATTCCCGCCTACCCGCAGTACGCCTCCTCATCTACCGCGCCTGTCATCGATGAAGTTGCCCGCGACATGCTGAACGCTCGCAATCAACTGGAGATCCGCACCATTCGCTCCTTCCATGACGCCCCGGTGTATATCGAGGCGCTCGCGGCCGCCCTCGTCAATCACTGGGATGCGCGCGGCCGGCCCGATTTTGAAGGTGGCGACAAACTCGTCCTGTCCTTCCACTCAATACCCGAGGCGATGCACCGCGACGGAGACGTGTACCGCGACGAGTGTGAAACGACGGCTGAACTATTGCGATTGCGCCTCAACCTGGATCCACAGTGGGTATTCACCCGCTACCAGTCCGTCTTTGGGCCGGCCAAGTGGATTGGGCCCGCCACCATCGACACGATGGGGGAACTTGGCGCAGTGGGTACCACCAGAGTGGACGTGATCTGTCCCGGGTTTGTCGCAGACTGCATCGAAACGCTTGATGAGATCGCACGCCTGAACCGTGATGCCTTCATCGAAGCTGGCGGTTCGCAGTTCCACTACGTGCCATGGGGTAACGATCTGCCCGGATGCATCGACACGTTCGAGGAGGTCGCCCGCACCGGCTTGGCCGGCTGGGTATAAGCCTCGTCGTCTGCCCGTTTGAGCGAGAGCCTCGTCAATTACCCGGCCGGGTGCGACGCCTCGCTCAGGCGCGTGAAAGCGCAGGTGATGGCCCACGACAATCCAAGTGCAATGAGTGCCGGAACCAGGATAGTTGCCCCCTGATGCGTAAACTCCAGCACAAGGGCGAGTGCGGTGAGCGGCGCACGCATCGATGAGCCCAGGAATGACATCGCTCCGATCAGCGCGCAGGCGGTGATTGAAATGTCGGGGAATATCGTCGACCACGCCAGTCCACCGACGGCGCCGAATCCGGCTCCCAGTGCGATACCCGGTGTCAGCGTGCCACCCCATGCCCCTGATGCGATTGTGCCCAGCGTCGTGATGGCCTTGGCGCACGTGATGCTCAGGACAGGGACGAGGGCGGTCACGGCATGCGCGTCAAATCCCGCCTGAGCAGTTGCCTGACCATTACCCATGACGCGCGGAATCCACACGGCGACCAGGCCGACCAGCGTGAAGACTACGGGTAGGGTGATCAGAACCAGAGGGGTTGTTGGGCGCAGATCTTCAGCGCGTTTCACCAGGCGACTGAAACCCCATCCTGCTGTACCTAAGATTGGACCGGCGATAAGTGCCCACAGCAGCAGTGATGGTGTTGAAGTGGGTGCGGTGACCGTGTAGAACGGTTCGGGCCGGATGGGGCCTTGGGTGACCAGGACAGACAGGCCCGAGATCAGGCATGCACACCACAATGCCCGCGGGGTCAGAGAAACGATCAGAACTTCCAGGGCGAAAATTGCTCCTGAAATGGGGATTGAATACACAGCGGCCAGCCCTGCGCCTGCGCCGCATGCGACGATCAGGCGGCGATCCTGTGCGCTCAGTCCCAACCGGTCACAGCACCATCCTGACAGGGCTGCGGATACTTCACGCGGTGCCACTTCCCGGCCGATGGACGCACCCAGCGCCACGATGACGACTTGTGTGGTCGCGTGCGCGAATGTGGTCAAGAGCGGCATTTTCGCCCCGTTGACACCCTGGGTGACGGTGACGATACCTCGTCTGGTGTGGCGCAGCAGTGCCCAGGAAACCCCGCCGATCACACCTGCCAGAGCAAGAAATATGACGCGTCTGGACGAATCGGTTGACAGGACAGCCTCGATGAAGGTTGCGCCCTCACCGTAGGCGAGTCTTTCGATCAGATGAAGCAGATGCGAAAAGAACCATCCGGTGATGCCAGCAATTGCGGCCGTGAAAATGACGGCCACGATGAGGCGAACGAGCGGAGTGCGGTGAGAGCTTTCACCGTCTGACGGTACGTGCACCTATCTACCGTACGTTGGCTGCGCTTCGGTGCGCCAGCAGGGACGCGGTGAGGCGGGCGGGGCACAGGCGCGTACTGTCAGGACTGATCAGTAACCTTCGCGTGGCGGGAATGGAGGTATTGAGCAATCCGGGTCAGAATTGCTGCGCACAAAGCTCCTAAGACAATTCCGCATGCCATCGATATCAGTGGTGAAGTCGAAATACGTGCACCGATTGTTCCGCTCAGGCCGTAGATGCAAGACCAGATAAGGCAGGCGGGTGCATCGAGTAACGCAATATGGCGGAAAGGTATGCGCATTTTCCCCGCGCTGAAAAAAATCGCAATTCGCACAATGGGGACGAATCGACCCGTCGACAGGAGAATTCTCCATTGGCGCTCTGTTACTGCACTTAACCTCATATTGAGTTTCGGTAGACGACGGGACTTTTCAGGAAAGAGTCGACCGATCGTCGCCATTGTAAGGTCGCCTACAAGTGCCGCGCAGGCACAGCACACAATGAGGAATGTCAGGAACACAGGTTCACGGTATGCCGGAGTTGCCGACAGGGCGCTGATAACCGAACCAGAGGGAAGGACGGGGAAGAACCCGTCACCCCAGCATGCCAGGACGCACAGAACGAGGGAAAGCGGCTGATCGGAAAATGAAACGATGGCGGTTTCGATGCCGCTGATAAAGGACCAAAAGGAGCTCATTGCGGCAGGCCTGAAAAGCTCAGGGAATGCGACAACGTCGAATAGACTGGCGCAGGCCGGTGCTTCAATGAATTCACATGGTGATCATCGCACGGAATGGAAGTTAAACGCCATAGGGGAATCCCCTGAACAGTCCCTGAACCTAGTAGCAGGTTCTGCCCGATTTTGGTGTTCACCATGAACTTGTCAGCGATCTGAGAAAGTGCCTAATGTGAGGAAGCGGTTGATGCGAGAAAACGGCTGATACGAGAGAACGGTTGATGTGAGAAAACGGTTCACGCCACATTGCCAGATGAATTCAAATAAATGAAAACCGATTGAAGTGCTACTCTTTTTATTGTCGGAATTGGATTCTGCAGAAGGAATACTTTCAATGAAAAAGACAAAGGTTTTCTTGGTCGACGACATCGATGGCTCTGAAGCTGAACGGACGATTAGTTTTGCCTTCAACGGCATTTCCTACCAAATCGATCTGAATGCTGAACACGCGAACAAGATCGAAGACGATTTCGCGCAGTGGATTCGCCATGCGCGCCGGACCGGTGGCCGGGCTGTCACTCGCCGCAGCGGTGCAACCGCCGGCCCGTCCGATTCAGCGAAGATTCGCCAGTGGGCGCAGGATGAGGGTCTTGAGGTGTCACAGCGCGGACGTATCCCCGCCAGCATTGTCGAGCAGTACCGTCAGGCGCATCAGTAAGAGCTGCCGATGAGGTGAAGGACAACCGCTCAGGCGGCGACCGGCCGTTGTTGAGTGGCTCGTATTGCCGACGCTGTGAAGTGATGTCGAAGGGTCCCGTGACAGCGGGCACGATCTTTGTGAGAATAGGACTATGACATACAAACTGGTATTGCTCCGCCACGGCGAGAGCGAATGGAATGCAAAGAACCTTTTCACCGGCTGGGTTGACGTACCCCTGTCAGAAAAGGGCCGCTCAGAGGCAACGCACGGAGGAGAGCTTCTCAAGGAAGCCGGCATCCTGCCTGACCTGCTGTTCACCTCGATGCTGCGTCGCGCCATCCAGACCGCCAACCTGGCCCTGGATGCCGCGGACCGTCACTGGATTCCCGTGGAGCGTTCATGGCGCCTTAACGAGCGTCACTATGGCGCTCTGCAAGGCAAGAACAAGAAGGAAATCCGCGACGAGTTCGGCGAGGAACAGTTCATGCAGTGGCGCCGTTCCTACGATGTGCCGCCGCCGGAGATCGAAAAGGGCTCGGAATTCTCGCAGGACGCCGACCCGCGCTATGCAGGCGAGCCGATTCCGTTGACCGAATGCCTCAAGGACGTGCTGGCCCGTTTGCTGCCGTACTGGAATGACACCATCGTTCCCGCGATTCGCTCCGGCAAGACCGTGATGGTTGCAGCCCACGGCAACTCACTGCGCGCCATCGTCAAGCACCTCGATGATATCTCCGACGACGACATCGCCGGCCTGAATATCCCGACCGGCATTCCGCTGGTCTACGAACTTGACGAGGAAACCCTCAAGCCCGTCAAGAAGGGCGGCACATACCTTGATCCCGATGCTGAGGCCAAGATCGCGGCCGTAGCAAACCAGGGCAAGTAAGTTTCATTCACGAGGGTTCCCACCCTCAAGGCTGGTGCCCCACCTCCCAAGGAGGTGGGGCACCAGCCTTTATGCGCATGTTGAAGGCGTCAGCGGGGTAATACGGTGTGTGAGCTCCGCGTTCGCCGGATACAGATTCGGCAGTTCCGCTTAGGCGGTTTGTGCGCCTTCCACGATGTACATCACCTGGTCTGCAACGGAAACAGCGTGATCACCGAAGCGCTCCAGGAAGCGGGCCGCGAGCGTCACGTCGATCACCTGAGCGCGAGTCAGATCATTGTCGTCATCGGTTGCCATGCGGCGAGCCTCGATCTGCAGGTCATCGAGAATGTCGTCATCGCGATGCATACGACGGGCCAGGTTCAGATCCTGGGTCTGGACAACCTTCTCCATCGAGTGTGCCATCTGCACGGCCGCGTCCGTCATCTTGGTGATGAGCGGTCGAGCCTGTGGGCAAATCCCCGGCTCCTGGTGGGGGTTGCGTGCGATCAAAGCCAGGTGGGCCGCAAGGTCGCCCTGACGCTCCATCGTCTGAGTCAGTCTCAGGCCCGCAACAATCAGGCGAAGATCGGATGCAACGGGGCCCTGTAGCAGCAGAAGGCTCACACAGGTTTCGTCGATGTGACGGGACAGTTGGTCGAGGCGGTCATCAGCGTCGCCTGTCTGCTCCGCCTTGATCATGTCACCTTCGCGCAGGGCCTGCGTTGCGCGTTCAATCGCGACGGTGACACCGGAGCTCATCCTCTCCAAATCGAGTCCAAGCTGCGTCAGTTCCTGTCGATATACAGTGCGCACAATGTCTCCTTCACGAAAAATCCACTGTAACTGTTTAAGTCCACCAAAGATAAGTGCCAAGTGTGTGCATATCGGGTTAATTTTTGGTTAACTCCTGCTTGCTTTTCGGGTATTGTTGCAGGAAATCTGCAGATGGCCCGTCACGAGTGGTGACGAAGAGGCAAACAGATCGATACAGTTATGTCTGTGTTGGACGCTATCACTCTCATCGTTGTCGCGCTGCTGGGTGTCCTCGTCGGCGCTGTCGGCGTAGGAGCCTTCCGGCTGTCTCAGCGTCAACAGGACGTCGAAAATGGAGTGGATCCGCAGTACACCCAGCCGCCTGTCGATCTGCTCGCCATGACTTCCGCTCTGCCCGGCATCGTGATCGTCGTTGACGCGGACAACAAGATTGTCCGCGCTGATGCCAAAGCGTATGCCAAAGGCCTGGCGCGTCACCAGGAACTGACGCACCCTGCCCTCATTGAAGTTGCCGCACGCGTGCGGGCCGAGGGAGTCCCGCTGACCACTGAGATGACGCTGCCACGCTCCGACCTTCCTGAAGCAGCGGAACTGTTCTTCCGAGTACGGGTGGCCCCGCTGCCCGGTGACCTCCTTTTGATCGTGGCAGAGGATCTGACGATCCAACGACGCAACGAGGCTGCGCGTCGTGATTTTACTGCGAACGTGTCGCACGAGCTGAAAACACCTGTCGGAGCTGTGCGACTTCTGGCCGAAACGATCGCTGAAAACTCTGACGATTCTGAAGCAGTTGCCTACTTCGCGAGCCGACTGTCGAAAGAATCGGAACGACTGTCCACACTGGTGCAGGACATTATCGACCTGTCGCGCCTGCAATCACCTGATGCTCTGGATTCGCCCGACCTCGTCAGCGTCAAGCAAGTGATCAGCGAAGCGCTCCATCAGGAAGAATTCCCCGCCGAGCAGGCACGCATCGAGTTGCGCGGACCGGATCCTGCGCTCGAAGCCTACGTGTGGGGAGATAAGGACATGCTGGTGATGGCGGTCCGAAACCTCGTCGATAACGCTGTGCGGTACTCGCATCCGGATTCATGGGTGCGTGTCGACGCGGTACGCAACCAGGAACGAATCTGCATTCGCGTCATCGACACCGGTATCGGCATCTCATCTGAGCATCAGCAACGCATCTTTGAACGCTTCTTTAGAGTCGACACGGCGCGTTCACGTGAAACAGGGGGGACAGGACTGGGATTGTCAATCGTCAAACATGTTGCCAGTGATCACGGCGGAACAGTGACCGTTGCATCCCTCCCGGGTCGCGGATCAACGTTCACGCTAGTGTTACCTGAAGCAGAGATCGGTGAAAATGGAGACGAGCGTAAAGACAAGGACGCAAGATAATCATGACGGCAATTTTGATAATCGAAGATGAAGCCTCCTACCGTGAGCCACTCGCCTACAACCTGCGTCGGGACGGCTTTGACGTGGGCGAAGCATCCGACGGAAATGCTGGACTCGAAAAAGCGATCGATCCGAAATGGGATCTGATCTTGCTTGACCTTATGCTGCCGGGAATGTCGGGCACCGAAGTGTGCAGGAAACTCAGAAAAGTATCCAACGTTCCTGTCATCATGGTGACCGCGAAAGACGAAGTGGTCGAACGCATCGTCGGCCTGGAGATGGGTGCCGACGACTACATCACGAAGCCGTATTCCTACCGTGAATTGCTGGCCCGCATCCGTGCAGTATTGCGGCGCCAGGCTGGAACACTGGAGGATGAAGAAGAAGTCCTCGAAGTGGGAACAATCCGCCTGTGGGTGGACAGGCACGAAGTCACGGTGGACGACACATCCGTGTCGATGCCGCTGCGCGAATTCGAACTGCTGGAATTCCTCGCCCGCAACCCCGATCGAGTCCTGACGCGCTCGCAGCTGATGGATCGTGTGTGGGGAGTCGGAACGATCGGTGATTCAAAGACCCTGGACGTGCATGTCAAACGTCTGCGCGCTCGGATCGAGCCGGATCCATCCCACCCCGTCCGCCTGGTGACCGTTCGCGGACTGGGCTACAAACTGGTGTCGAATCCGCGCGACGAAAGCAAGTAAAAACGGCGCGCAGGTGTGTGCCGGCATCCCCGTGCGAAGGGGCGTGGAGCGAGCGAAGCGCTAGCATAACACCCCCACTGACTGTGTGTGCACGATTACTGGTAGAATGGCGGTATTGTTTAATACCAGCAGGAGTTTCTTTTATGACGTTCACCATCGGTCAAACGGTCGTCTACCCCCATCACGGAGCAGCCACGATCGAGGAGATCGCCACCCGAAAGATACGCGGTGAGGAAAAAACTTACTTAACACTGCGCGTCACGCAAGGTGACCTCAAGATTCAAGTGCCAGCTGACAACGTCGACCTCGTTGGCGTTCGAGATGTCGTCGATGAAGACGGGCTGGAAGAAGTCGTCTCCGTTCTGCGAGCACCTTATGTCGAAGAGCCGACGAACTGGTCACGACGCTTCAAAGCGAATCAGGAAAAAATCGCAACCGGCGACATCGTCAAAGTCTCCGAAGTTGTTCGTGACCTGACACGCCGCGACGCCAGCAAGAAGCTTTCCACGGGCGAAAAGCGCATGCTGACGAAAGCCCGCCAGATCCTGACTTCTGAGCTTGCTCTGGCCCGCGACATCGACAAGTCAGCAGCATCGGATCGCCTCGACTCGATCCTGGCTGAATCGGCCGAAACGGATGACAGTGCCGACGACGCCGGCACCGACACTCGCGAATCAGGCGACGACAAGTAGTGCCGTCAGCACCGCGCCCCTCCCGGCAGTGGCGCGGCGCCTGAATTGCAACCATTCTGACATGAACCAGCTGCGATCCCAGTCAACGACTCCGTTGCAGGCGCCTGGATCCGACCATGCTGACGTCGTGCCAGCTGAACCTGCGCTCACTGAATCTGTGTCAACCGAATCTGCACGAGCAGAACCTGCACCTGTCAAGAGGCGCCTGTCTGTCCTGGCCGCAGCTGGCTCGGGCACCCGACTGGGACGGCACATGCCCAAAGCCCTCGTCGAAGTAGGCGGTGCACCGATGGTACTGCGCGCCCTTCGCGGCCTTGACGCTGCGGGAATCACGCACATTGCGGTCACCGCTCCGACAGACGCCCTCGTCGATTTTGAACAACTCATCGGGAGTGCGCTGCCCGACCTATCTGCCACCGTGCGAGTCGTCGCGGGAGGAGCGTCGCGTCAGGCGTCTGTGGCCGCAGGTTTGCGATCCCTTGAACAGTTCCGTCCCGACGCGCGCACACCTGTCCTGATCCACGACGCGGCGCGCTGCCTGACACCGCCGGCGCTCATTGACCGCGTTGCCCGAGCCATTGAAAACGGTGCCAATGCCGTCATCCCAACCTTGCCAGTAACTGACACGATCAAACCGCTTGCCACCGGCACGCACATCGACGAGGGAGACGATGCGCTATCGCCCCTCGACCCGAGTATTGACCGCTCACGCCTGCGCGCTGTTCAAACTCCGCAAGGCTTCACGTGGGACGTCATATGCCGTGCTCACGAGTACGGAGCCAGCAGAGCAGCCGACGAATCGAGCGCCGCCACCGATGATGCAGGGCTGGTGGAAGCACTGGGACTGACGGTGATGTCGATTGCGGGCGACACGATGGCATTCAAAGTGACCACCGAGTTGGACATTGCCCTGGCGCAAGCCTGTCTAGATCACGGGTACGCGCCCGATGCGTGATACCTTGCAATCGCAGGTATCTGTCTGCGGCGCGCGCCGCACCCTTGCATAAGGAGATCCCATGTCACAACACGAGCAGTCCTTCGAGCATGCTCCCACTCCTTCTTCCACTTCGTCACACTCGACAGGTTCCACGCCTCCGTCAGGGTCACGCCACCACTGGGTTCTGTGGAACAAGAAAGTGGTCTCATGGGCTTTGTGGGACTGGGGCTCAGCCGCATTCAACGCCGTGGCAACAACGTTCGTCTTCTCTGTCTACCTGACAACTGACGGGGTGTTCGCCCCCAAAGTTGTTGCCAACGAGAACCTGTCACTGGGACTGACCCTTGCCGGCATCGTGATCGCTCTGCTAGCTCCCATCACGGGGCAGCGTGCTGATCGGCGCGGTAAAGGGGGAGTGTGGCTCGGCTGGTTCACCGCCATGGTGGTGCTGTGCATGCTCGCCATGTTCTTCGTGGCACCTAATTCCTCGCTCGGCCCAACCGGCGCGCTGTGGCTGGGAATCGGTCTGCTCGGCTTGGGTAACGTGTTCTTCGAGTTCGCCTCCGTCAACTACAACGCGATGCTCAACCACCTGGCTGATAAGTCAGCGATGGGACGAATCTCCGGATTCGGCTGGGGCCTCGGATACGTCGGCGGCATCGTGTTGCTGCTGATCCTCTTCGTTGGTTTCATCAACCCTGAAGTCGGCTGGTTCGGCGTGACAGGTGAAAACGGGTTGAATATTCGCGTCGCAATGGTGGTCTCAGCCATCTGGTTCGCCGTCTTCTCTCTGCCGGTCGTCCTCAACCCGCCCAAACCGAAGAATGTGTCCACCAACGATACCCACGAGTCGCTGATCGATTCCTACAAGCTGCTGTGGTCCACAGTGAAGTCTCTGGCGCGCACATCACGCCACACCTTGATGTTCCTGATCGCGTCGGCTGTTTTCCGCGATGGCCTGGCTGGGGTGTTCACATTTGGCGCAATCCTGGCAGGGTCCGTGTTCGGCTTTTCCGCCTCCGAAGTCATCCTCTTCGCCATTGCCGCCAACGTTGTCGCCGGCCTGGCAACCATTGGCTTCGGTGCGCTTGACGACTGGATCGGCCCCAAGCGCGTCATCATCCTGTCCCTGGTATGCATGGTGACCTCCGGGTTGCTGGTGTTCTTCTTCCACTCATTCGGCAAGCCGATCTTCTGGGTCTTGGGCCTGATCCTGTGCGTCTTTGTCGGCCCGGCACAGTCGGCCTCGCGCTCCTTCCTGGCGCGCATGATCCCGGCAGGTCGCGAAGGCGAAGTATTCGGCCTGTACGCCACGACCGGCCGAGCCGTCTCCTTCCTCTCACCTGCCCTGTACTACCTGGCCATCAAACTGGGGCGCGCCGTCACACCACCGGACGTGGACGCCACTCACTGGGGCATTCTCGGCATCGTCGTGGTACTGCTGGCTGGCCTTCTGCTGCTCATTCCGATTCGCCAGGAATCCGCGCATCTGAACATTTATCAGGACAGCACGCCGTCACAGGGGTGATACTGGAAGCACGTTCCTGGAAGCCGCGCGGTGAAGGCGCCCTCGTCAACGAAGGGAAAATACATGTCCGCTCCACGTCTGCGCATGTACAGCGCGCCGCCCTCGCAAGTCGTGCTCGCCTTGAACCACCTGCGCGACAAGACCGGGATCCCCACCGAGTTTTCCGACGAGGCGCAGCACGAAGCTGACCTTGCGGCCTCCCATTGGCATTCCAGCGGCGTTGAGCGCTTCATTGCCGAGGGTGCCCGCGACGCGCGTGACATCCCGTTCGTCACCATCGACCCGCATGGTTCCCGTGATCTGGATCAGGCTGTGGCGTGCGTGCGACTGGACGGCGACGATGACGGCGAGCGCAGCGCCTCGCGGGCAGGGCGAGCCACCTTTCGCGTTTACTATGCGATCGCCTCACTGGCAACATTCGTGTGGCCTGACGGGGCGTTGGACCATGCTGTCCGTGAGCGTGGATCAACCGTATACGCGCCCGATGAGGTCACGCCATTGCATCCGGATGTGTTGTGCCATGATGCTGCCTCACTTATTCCGGATGCGGATCGCCCCTCGTGCCTGTGGACCATTGACCTGGACGATGACGGCAACGTGGTGAAAGCGAACGTGGAGCGGGCCGTGATCCGTTCGCGGGCACAACTAGACTACGACAGTGTTCAGCGCGCAGTCGACGGCAAGGGCGACCTGCCTGATGTGGTTCCAGCTGACTTTATTGACAACTTGGCTCACGTCGGTCAGGCTCGTGAGCAGCGTGAAATCGAACGCGGCGGTATCTCGATGAACGCGCCTGAGCAGGAAATTGAGGAGCGCGACGACGGCCAGTTCGAGTTGACGTACCGCGCGACGCTGCCCGTTGAAGAATGGAATGCTCAGATCTCGCTTCTGACCGGCATGTGCGCGGCAGACATGATGCGCCGGGCAGGGATCGGTATTTTGCGTGTCATGCCGCCGGCAACCGACCGTGACATTACCCGCCTGCGGCGCGTGGCCGAGGCACTGGATCTGGAATGGCCTGGTGAACAGACCTATCCCGACTTTGTGCGATCGCTCGATTCGGCCGAGCCGGCTCACGCGGCGTTTATGAGCCAGGCGCGCACACTGTTCCGCGGCGCGGGGTACACGGCGTTTGACCGGGGGGCACCCGCCGGTGATGAAGCGATCCACGGAGCGATCGCTGCGCCGTATGCGCATGTGACCGCACCGCTTCGCCGGTTGGTGGACCGCTACGGTGAGGAAGTGTGCCTGTCGATCTGCGCCGGTGTTGACGTGCCGACGTGGGTACGTGACGGTTTGCCTGAGTTGCCCACCATCATGGCTCAGACGACTCAGAAAGTGCGCACCGTTGAAAACGGAGCGGTTGCCGCGCTGGAGGCGATGGTGCTGGCTGGTCATGAAGGCGAGCTGTTTGACGCGGTGGTCACCAGTGTGAACAAGGAGCGGGCAGAGATCATCGTGTCGGATCCGGCTGTGATTTCACGCGTCGATATTCAGGGAATCGAGGATGCTCCTTCCTTGGCCGGCAAGCGCGTGCAGGTCAGGCTCGAGAAGGTCGACCCTGCCGCTCCGTCGGTGGAGTTCGCCCTCGCCATCGATGGGTCTGAGGCCGATCG
>NZ_JBWPJO010000021.1:0-18864 GCF_056583835.1 Pauljensenia sp. C0254C2 | reverse complement strand
CCATCTGACAACAAACAGCACCACGACGCAGGCATCCAGCCGCCGCGAGCGCAGTCCCGGCCATTGGATCCGCCGCGAGCACAGTCCCGGCCATTGGATCCGCCGCGTTCCTTCCACGGTGATTCCTTCGCAGATCCCTTCCAGTGGTTGCGTTGCGCGGACGACCCTGCAGTCATCGACCTGGTGGAAAAGGAAAACGCGTGGGCCGATCACGTCACGGCTCCGCTGCGCGCGCTGAGCGACACGCTGGTCAGCGAGTTCAAGGCGCACACCGTTGAAACCGATGTCACCGTACCGATCCGCATCGGCCAGTACTGGTATTTCGATCGCACCGAAGAAGGCTCACAGTATGTGTCTCATCAGCGCGTGCCGGTCACCCTCGTCAATGACGAATCGCCAGCGCACGTCGACGCCGCCCCACTTTCTCCGCCCACGATCCACGCCGACCGTCCCGCTCCGGGTGAGGAAACCGTCATTGATGAGAACGCTCAGGCTGCGGGCGAAGAGTTCTTTTCTGTGGGCGAGTGGGCGCCCAGCCCGGACGGTACGCGCGTGGCGTGGCTCAAGGACACGAGTGGAGATGAGCGCTACACGCTGGTGGTCACGGATATTGCCTCCGGGCGCACGGTCGATGAGCAGGTCACGAACGTTGGGTACGGCGTGGCATGGTCAGCTGATTCAGCGTCGGTGCTGTACACGCGGGTCGACGATGCCTGGCGCGCATGCCAGGTGTGGCTGCACGTCGTAGGTGAGGATCCAGCGCACGACCGCCGCCTCCTTGACGAGCCGGATGAGCGTTTCGAAGTCTACTTTGAGCAGGCACGTGACCCGAACTGGGTGGTGATCACGTCGGCTTCGACGTCCACCAGCGAGGTATGGCTGTGGCCGACCCTCCAGCCGCACCACATGCCGGTCAGCGTCACAGGCCGCAGACCGGGCGTCCTGGTCAGCGCAGAACCGGCCGGCGATCACCTCCTGTTGATCCACACCGCCGACAGTCGCGAAGGCAGCCTCGCCATCGCACCGCTTCCGCAGGTCAGGGACGAGGGAGGCGCTGCCGAATCGGTGGATTATTCGACGTGGCACACGCTGATCGAGGGTGACAGCCAAGGACCGCGCCTGCTGGATGTGGAGGCGTATGAGTCGATGTGCGTGATCTCGATGCGTCGCGATGGCCAGACCTGGCTGGAGTACATGACGCGCACCGCTCCCACCACGCCCGAAGCTGCCGCTACGAGTGCGCGCCAGCATCGTCCCGACTACGCGCAAATCTGGTCCGAGCCCCGCGCGGTTCTGCCCGGCGCTCACGATAACGGTGCGGTCCTCACGATGAACACTGTGGGTCAACTGGACTGGCACGACCGGCTGATCCTGGTTGAATGCCAGTCGATCACGCAGCCGCCTCGCACGGTCTCCGTGGATCCTCGTGACGGATCCGCACACGTCCTGCGTGAAAAAGCAGTGCCCGGGTGGGATGCCGAGCAGCGCGCCGACTATGTGGAAGAACGCCTGTGGGTCACGGCCCGTGATGGCCACACCCGTATCCCGGTCACACTGGTGCACCGCCGCGACGCTGCGTGCGATGGACGTGCAGCAGGCTGGCTGTACGGCTACGGCTCGTATGAGATTTCCAACGACCCGGAGTTTTCCGTGCTGCGCCTGCCGGCCATTCAGCGAGGCGTCGTGTTCGCCCTTGCACACATTCGTGGCGGCGGTGAGATGGGGCGCTGGTGGTACGAGGATGGCCGGCGCGAGGTGAAAACCCATACGTTCACCGATTTCATCGACGTGGGGCGCTTCCTTGTCGACGCCGGGTGGGTAGCGCCACACCGCCTGATCGCGGAGGGACGTTCGGCTGGCGGCCTGCTCATGGGTGCGGTGACGAATATGGCACCTGACCTGTTCCGGGTGATCTTGGCCGGTGTGCCGTTCGTTGACGCACTGACCTCGATCCTTGATCCCTCGTTGCCGCTGACGGTCGGTGAATGGGAAGAGTGGGGCAATCCGATTGAAGATCGCGAAATCTACGCCGTTATGAAGTCGTATTCGCCGTATGAAAATGTTGCCGACGGCGTGGAGTACCCCGCGATTATGGCCTCCACCAGCATTAACGACACGCGCGTGCTCTTCGGTGAGCCGCTGAAGTGGGTGCAGCGCCTGCGCCAGGCCACTGCGGGCAATCCGACAGCGGCGGGCCGTGCATCTGAGCTGGGCAGTGCAGCCGTCACAACCACATTTGCCGGTCAGAGCGACCCGACTGAGCGCCCGATCATCATGCGCACCCAGATGGTTGCCGGACACCGCGGCCCGTCCGGACGCTACGGGCATTGGGCCTCCCGCGCCGAAGAGTTCGCTTTCGCCCTCAGTCAGGTGGGAATCGATGAGTGAATCGTCAGATCCGATCCGCGCTGCCGTCGACGGCTCATCGCTTGGAAATCCAGGACCTGCCGGATGGGCGTGGGTCGTGGACCGTGACCACTGGGATGCCGGTGGCTGGCCGTCAGGAACGAACAACCTGGGCGAGCTGACCGCCGTGTTGGAGCTCCTGCGCGCAACCGACACGGATGAGCTGCGCGGCAGACGCCTGGAAATCCTGGCTGATTCACAGTACGCCATTAACGTCATCACCAAGTGGGCACCGTCGTGGAAGAAGAAGGGGTGGCAGAAAGCCGACAAGAAGCCGATCGCGAACCTCGAGGTCATTCAGGAGATTGACCGGCTCATCGCCTCACGCGATGCACACTTCGCGTGGGTGCGCGGCCACGCCGGACATGACCTCAACGAGCTGGCTGACACTCACGCGCGCGGCGCGGCAGAAGCGTACCGCGATGGTCGAGCCCCCGAGCCGGGCCCGGGTTTCGCATCCGTATCCGGCTCAGGTTTTGAGTCCTCACCAGGTTCTGGTTGTGCATCCCCGATTGACGAGGGTGACCCGCCCACCGTTGACTGCGCAGCGACGATACGGCGTCGGCAAAAGAGTCTGATCCGCGCGTGGGCCAGCCTCAACGTCAAGGAGCTTGGCACGTATGAGGCGGAAGGTGCCCGCATTATTGACCATGAGGGACACGATCGCTTAGAGCTGCGTGATGTCCCGATCCGTCCGGGCGAGTCGTGCCGGGTCAGTCGCATCGAGATCTGCGAAGGCGGCGCGAACATGTGGATCGCTACCTTTACGATTTCAGGCAGCGATGCGACGTGGCCAGGCACAATCCGCATCACTCACGTGTGGGCAGGGTCCAGTGCTGACACGGCGCGCGTCATCTGGCAGCAGTTCACGCCCGTGGTCGACGCCGGCTAAGCCAGGCCGGCACGAGCGCGACGGTGCGCCGGCAATCAGCGCTGCGCGTGCTGCTCAGTCAGGTAGGCCAGCACCGCGCGCACCCGACGGTTCTCCTCACCCGGCTCCATGCCGAGTTTGAGGAAGATGTTCGCCACGTGTTTCGACACGGTTGCCGCCGATACGACCAGTTCATCGGCCAGTTCCGCATTCGACAATCCGCGCGCCATGAGCGCGAGAATCTCAATTTCGCGCTCAGTCAGCGTGGACAGCTTCGACGGCTCGTGCCGCATCAGCTCCGCCGCCACCTCCGGGTCGATCACCACGCCGCCAGCAGCGACAATGTCGAGCGATCGGATGAAGTCAGCCACCCTCGCGACACGGTCTTTGAGCAGGTAGCCAAGCCCTCCGGGGGCGTCCTCATCCGCATTGCCGGCCGAAGGTGACCCCGCAAACCTGACATCCGAAGCCGGATGGTGGGCGGACTGCGGGTTGAACAGTTCGCGCGCGTAGGCCGGTGCCACATACTGTGACAGCACCACTATTCCCAAACCAGGGTGCTGTCTGCGGATCTCAACAGCTGCGCGCAGGCCGTCATCACTCATTCCCGGCGGCATGCGCACATCGGTGATCACCAGGTCCGCGTCGACCTGTCCAACTGCGTCAATCAGCTCCGGCGCTGTGGCGACGTGAACGATGACCTCATGGCCGCGTCGCTCCAGCAGGCCGATAATGCCTTCACGGAAAAGCGTGGAGTCATCTGCCACGATGAGTTTCATCATGCCTCCTTATTGGTGAGGGGTGAGCCGGCTCGTGATGTGACGCTGAATTCGCCGCGCATCAACATGAGCGGAATTCGCCCCGAAATAATGGTCGGGCCACCCTCGGGACTGGACACATCCAGGGAACCGCCGAAGGAGGCCAGTCGTTCACGCATGCCAGCCAGTCCGCCGTCGGCGCGCGCGCTTGCTCCTCCAGGACCGTCATCTGTCACTGTGATCTGCAGATTCTCATCGGCGATGACCAGCACGATGACATGCGCGTGAGGCGCATACTTCGCGGCGTTCGTCAGGCATTCAGCCACCATGAAGTATCCGGCGGCAATCACGCCCTGAGGAATGTCGGGAAGCGGGATGGGTACCTTGACGTCGGCGTCCAGCGGACTGGCGTCCGCCAGGTCTCGCACCGCTGCCTCAAGCCCCAGATCTGACAGCACTTTAGGGTGGATGCCGGCAACTGTGCGACGCAAGGCGGACAGAGCTTTTTCCGTGCGCTGGGCTGCTGATTCGAGGCGTTCGCTGACGCTGCGCATACTCGCGGGATCCACGCTGTCGACCGCTGACAGGTCATCGAGCATCAAAGCCGCTTCCCCGATATCCATTGATGCTGCAACGATGAACTGCTGCGCTCCGTCATGCAGGTCGCGTTCAATGCGGCGGCGCTCAATTTCGGAGGCATTGGCGATGTCTCGCTGCGCGTGCACCACCTCGTCAAAAGCGTCGGGCGCTGCAGGAGCAGTCGAGCGGCGCCACCACGCCCCACCGTCGTGGTCCCTGACCATTGTCCACACGTTGAACAGGCAGGTCGCACATACGGCGAGTGCGCACACGACCGCCACACCCAGACCAATCCCGGGATTGCTGAGAAACATCATGGCAAACAGGCATGCAGTCAGAGCGCTGAGACATGCGCCTGCTCCACATAGGAACGCTTTCCATTCATCTCGCATCTGCACACGATCATCCTATAAGCGCCACACACAGCCCGGAGGGTGACGGCGCGCTCCAGCACTGGTCGGTTCAGGCAGTAGACCTGGCTCTACCATGAAATATCGCCCCTGCTCACTGTTGAATCAGCACGCAAAAGGATGTACTGGTGACATGGCACAAAGAATGAATTCCGCGTCCGCAACACCTCAGGTGCTCAGCGGCCACGCGTTGACGAAGAATTTCGGTACCGTACCGGCTCTACGAGGCGTTGACATCGAATTCCCGCCCGGGCAGTCAGTGGCGATCATGGGTCCGTCAGGGTCCGGCAAGTCCACACTGCTGCACTGCCTGGCTGGGATTCTGCCACCCACATCGGGAGCCGCGTTCCTGGGGCAGGACAACATTTCAGCACTGTCCGACGCGCGCCGCTCCAAACTGCGCCTAGCCCGATTCGGCTTCGTGTTCCAGGATGGCCAGCTCATCCCTGAACTTCCAGCACGTGAAAACGTGGCCGTGCCGCTGATGCTGACGGGGCAAAGCCGCAAAGCGTCCCTCGCTCAGGCCGATATCTGGCTGGAGCGGCTCGGCCTGGGTACCGAGAAGTCGCGCCGTCCCGGTGAAATGTCAGGCGGGCAGATGCAGCGCGTCGCCATCGCACGCGCCTTGGCAGGCTCTCCCAGCGTGGTTTTTGCCGACGAGCCGACCGGCGCGCTCGACCAGTCCACCGGCCACGAGGTGATGCAGATTCTGACCACAACAACGCAGATGAGTGGCGCAACGCTCATCATCGTCACGCACGATTCACACGTTGCCGACTGGTGTCAACGACTCGTTGAAATCCGTGACGGCGTTGTGCACGCAGATTCGGGTGTGCGCGAGGTTCCTGCTCAGGCCCCCGGTGGTGGTCTGCGATGAAGACCCTGCACTTGGCTCCGATGCTCACCGTCGGCAGGCTGCGCTCCCGTGCCGGAGACGCGTGGCTGGACGTCCTGGCCGTCGCATCATTTGCACTGTCCACCGCGATGACGCTGACTGTGGCAGGCGGCGTGTGGATGTTCTACACATGGGCAAATGATCCTTCCGAGCGCCTCCTGAAAACGTTCGCACGCCTCGACTTGCATCCATCGGCAACAGAAGCGTATCTCGTGTTCGCCCTGTTCGCAGTCGTCTTACTTGCCTTCCCCGTGTTCTCTCTCGGGTCCTCAGCGGCACGCCTGGGAGCACAGGGCAGATCCGAACGCCTCGCCTCACTGCGTCTGGTTGGAGCAACAAGTGGGCAGGTCATCCTGATCGCACTGGTGGAAACGGTTATCCAGTGGGTAATCGGCGCAGCCATTGGCGTCATACTGTACGTGGTGACACTGCCGTTGTGGTCGCACGCTCATTTCCTCACTGTCGCCATCGACCCTGCCGAGATGCTCGTGCCTGCATGGATGCTGGCGATTGTGCTGGCCGTCCTGCTCACTATCGCAGTCATCTCAACACTGGTCGGCCTGCAGAAAGTGCGGATCTCACCGCTGGGAGTCGCCAAGCGGCATACACCGAAGGCACTGCGGATGTGGCGCCTGTTCGTCCTGGCAGGAGCAATCGTTCTGTTCTGCACCTTCGCTATCTTCCCGACCGCCGACTTCAATAATCAGGGAATGCTCGTTGTTATTGCGCTGCTATCTGTCACCATCATCGCGATCGCAATCGCAGCTCCGTTCATCATTCAGCTGCTGGCTGCACCATTCACGCTGAGTCACTTCCCCTCGGTGGTCCTGGCGGCCCGCCGCATCATGGATGACCCGCGCGCTGTGTGGCGCGCAGTCGGAGCGCTGTCCATTCTGTGCTTCATCGGCGGGTTCACCTCCGTCATGGACTTCGCTACGGTGTCCACCACAAAGCAGGAAATACCACCAGAGGTAATCCTCTTCACGCACGACGTCCCGCTGGGCGTGACGATCACGCTGGGAATCGGCTTCGCCGTGTCAGCCCTGTCCACCCTGATGAACCAGGCGTCAGGGGTCTTCGATCGACTCACACAAACTCAGGCCCTGGACCGCATGGGATTCCCTCGTCACCTGTTCACCCTTGTTCGACTGTTCCAGAGTTTCGCACCCCTGGTTGTGACATCCATCCTGTTCGCCGCTTTGGGTCGTGGCCTGTCGCTGGCGTCAACCGGAGGACGGAGCGCCGCCACGGACGACACGCTGGTCCGCCTGCTCATGATTGGCGGCATCGGACTGGGAATGAGTCTGGTGGCGTTGCTGATCTGCACACCGCTGGAGCGTCACGTCCTGGCTGCCCTGGGGCGCGCCAACGACTGAGGCTCGCCACCCGTGGCTACACTGTGGTGCATGCGCATCGGAAGCTACATTCACCATTCAAGCACCATTCACGACCACACATTCACCGTCCCACTGGATCACAATGCGCCCGATGCGCATGACCACGGGACGGTGGATATTTATGCTCGCGAGATTATCCCCCCCGGTGGAGACAACCTGCCATACCTAGTGTTCATGCAGGGTGGTCCCGGAGGCGAAGGCCCCCGTCCAGGCGATTTTCGCGACGGATTCATCGGCCGCATGCTCAAGGACTACCGCGTCGTTCTGCTGGACCAGCGCGGGACGGGAAGATCCCACCGGCTCGACAAGCTCACGCTGAGTTCCCTCGGCAATCAATCCGTCACTGACGAGGGTGACCACGCTCCCACTGCTCAGGAAATTGCTGACTACCTGATGCTGTTCCGACAGGATCAGATTGTGCGCGATGCGGAAGTTGTGCGCCGTGAGCTGGCTGGCGATGAGCCGTGGACGACGCTCGGTCAGAGTTTTGGCGGCTTCATCAACACGTGCTACCTGTCGATTGCACCCGAAGGGCTGCGCGCCGTCTTCAACACCGGCGGTCTGCCCGGTTTGACGGACATTGATTCGATTTACCGGCTGACCTACGAGCGTACCGCAGCACGCAACCGCGCGTACTATGAGCGTTACCCTGACGATGAGCCGATGATTCGCCGCATCGCCGCGCATGTGCGTGACCACGAGGAATGCCTGCCAACCGGTGAGCGCCTCTCCACGGAACGTTTCCGCATGATCGGCATATGTCTGGGTGGGCAACTGCGTTTCGACGCACTGCACTACATGCTGGAAGCCCCCTTCGTCACGGTTAACGGGGTCTCACGCCTGTCGCGTCACTTCCTACAACAAGTGGCAGACGAGGTCGCTCAGACCACTCCCATGTATGCGGTGCTGCAGGAAACGATTTACGCTGCGACCACCCCTGCCCTGGCGGGCACTGCAACCCGCTGGTCAGCGGATCGGCTTTCGCGTGAGATCGCGGGGTTTGATCCAGATGCTGACCCGTTGGATACGTCCGAGCCGTACTACCTGACCGGCGAGCACATGATGCGCTCGATTTTCGATGAGGATCCGGAGCTGACCGGACTGGGCGAGGCTGCCGACATCCTGGCCAACCGCACCGACTGGCCAGCGGTGTACGACCCGGAGGTGCTGGCTGAGAACTCGGTACCTGTCGCGTCGGCCGTCTACTTCGATGACATGTTTGTGCCGCGTGAGTTGTCACTGGACACCGCGAGCGCGATCCGTGGATCGCGCGTGTGGGTGACAAACGAGTACCAGCATGACGGTTTGCGTGTCTCAGGAGGCGCCGTGCTTGACCATCTCTTTGCCCTACAGCGCGACTGACGTGGCAGATTCACAGCACACAGCATCCACCCGGCGGCGCGTTCCCGGCCTTGACGGGCTGCGCGCGCTGGCAGTCGCAGTGGTGCTGATCTACCACCTGATGCGCTCGTGGATGCCGGGCGGCATGGTAGGCGTGGATGTGTTCCTGGTGATTTCGGGATTCCTCATCACGTCCCTGCTGATCCATGAGTTCCGCACGGCCGGTCGCATTGATCTCAAGGGCTTTTGGGTGCGGCGGGTGCGCCGCTTGGTTCCTGCCGTCGCAGTCATGGTGGTGGTGGCCACCGCTGCAGCCGCCATAGTCGGCGGGGATGCGCTGCTGGCTATCCGACGCCAATTTGTCGGCGCGTTGACGTATACCTATAACTGGGTGGAGATTGCTGCCGGATCCAGCTACTTCGACCGCAATCAGCCGCTGCTGCTCACCCACATGTGGTCCCTGGCCATCGAGCAGCAGTTCTACCTGATCTGGCCGCTCATCGTGATCGCCCTTCTGTGGCTGGCGCGCCGCGTTTTCACCCATTCAGAGCGCTGGATCTGGATCGTCGCTGCATGTCTGATGGCGGCATCAGCTCTGTGGGCACTGGCATTGGCAGCGGGAGGTGCTGACCCCTCGCGCATCTACATGGGAACCGATTCGCGTGCCTTCGGCCTGATGGCAGGCAGCGCGCTGGCGTTGGCCTGCGGCGATCCGCTCAGCATCGATGAACCCGCCCCGATCAGTGCGCGCACTGCGACGGCTCGCGCCTCGCTGGGCTACGTGGGCGCCGTCATCATCGTGGTGGTCGCCATCATGTTGCCCATGAACAACGCTCCGCTCGCCCTGGAAATCGTTCTGATCCTTGCAACGCTCGGCGCGGTCGGAGTGATCCAGGCGATGATGCCGGCAGTACTGAGCGGTTCCGTATCGGGACGTTTCCTGTGCCGCATCCTTGATGCACCCTTCATGCGCTGGATTGGTGAACGCTCCTATGGCATCTACCTGTGGCACTGGCCGCTGTGGGTTCTGGGCTACTACCTCGTCGATGGCGACATGCCGCGCCCGATGGCGCTCGCTCTGGCAGCGCTCAGCGTCGTGATCGCAGAGGCCTCGTACCGGTGGATCGAAACGCCGCTGCGCAAGGGCGGCATCGTTGCCACAGTGCGCTTGTGGATCACGAGCCTGCAGGAGCGTGGCCGCATCATCGTGTTCATAGTCTCGATGCTGATCATCGGGGTGCTCGTGACTGCAGTGGCGCGCCAGCCTGCCATGTCCAGCGCCGAGCGGGCCATTCGCTCCGGCCAGGCCGCCATTTCCGGCTCGCAGTCCGCTGCCGACGATACCGCCCCCGCGTCCGGCCAGAAGGCCGAGGGCGACCCGTCTGCTGCCCAGTCCGCTGCCGCAGGTGCCGTATCCGGAGCGGGACACGACCATTCAGATCAGCCCGCCACACCGATTCCCGGCAATCAGATCACGGTGATCGGGGATTCGGTGACGCTGGCGGCTGCGCCTGCTTTAACTGAGGAGCGTCCGGGTATTGCGATCAATGCCGAAGTGTCGCGTTCGATCTATCAGGTTTCATCCGTCCTCACGCAGGTTGATGCTGAATATGGTGCCCGCCGCTACGTCGTTGTCGCTCTGGCCACTAACGGTGATGTTCCACCCGAGCAGCTCGATGAGGTGCTCAAGCAGCTCGGGCCGGATCGTCGCCTCGTGCTGGTCACTGGGTTTGGCCCGGACGATGACACGTGGATTCGTCCCGCCGCTGACACGATCCGCTCGTGGGCGGCAGCGCATAAGGACCGGGTTCGCGTGGCCGACTGGGCCGCCGCGATTGCAGAGCACACCGACCTTCTGGCCTCCGACAACGTTCACCCCGACGAAGAGGGCGCAAAGGTGTGGACGCGGACTGTGCTGGACGCCCTCGACACTGTGCCGAGGTAAGGGCAGGAAGCGCCTACTACAGGGCGCTCACCAGCAAGAACACCAGCGGGAATGTCACGGGAAAGACGGTCAGCGTCATAACGATCGTGGAGGTTGCTCCCTGAGGGTCACCATCCAGGCCGAGCGCAAGGTTGAGCACCGCTGACGCCGAGGGAATGCTCGCCAGGACGATCGCCGTCAGCGCCCACACCGAATGAATATCAATGCCACACGCTGCGATCACGCCCACCACCAGCAGCGGCAACACCACCGTCTTCGTCAGGGCCGCAGCGAGGACCACTGACAATGGGACAAAACGCTGACGCAGGGCCCGCAGGGCCTCAGGGACAGCCAGACCAATCGCGAACAAGGCACAGGGCACCGTGGCTCCGGCAATCAGTGACGTCGTGTGCGTGATTGCCTCCGGGAGGCGGATATGCAGGGCATTGACGCCAAGTGCCAGGGCAAAGGCAATTGTGGGAGGCATGGTGACGGCCTGGATGAGGACTTGGAGCGCTCGCGGCCAGTGGCGGGGGCGGGCAGTATGCGTGGCGTGATCACGGTCGACGTGTTCCTCGTGCGCGGACTGTCCCAGCAGGAGCTGACGCATGATGGGATAGCCCGACAGGAAAACAACGTTGTGGAGCAGTTGAATGACGCCGCCCGCAAGGCCGGCCTGTGGTCCGATCAGGGCCAGTGCGATAGGCACACCCATGTATCCGACGTTGCCGAAGGTCGCGCCCAAAACAATGGGGGACGGGTTGAACGCTCCGCTTGTGCGGGCACGGTCACGGGCGGAGAGATCAGCGTCCGTTTCCTGTCCTTCACGACGTTCCTGACACAGCCGACGCCGCTTAGAGACTGCTCGGAGAGCGAAGCCGAGCAGGAAGTAGAGGAGCACTGCGATGACGGGGCCTGAGAGTGCTTCCACGACCGGGGTAGCTGACGTGTCCAGTGGCGCATTGAGCACGACGGTGAACATGTAGCACGGCAGGGTGACATAGAAGACGAAGTCGTTGATCGGGTTCAGGGCACCGACAAAGTGACGGTTGCGTGCGAAAAGTGTTCCCAGCACTCCCACCGTGATCATGGGTGTGATCGTTGTCAGTACTGTCCCTAGCACCGTTTCCTCATCGTGACATCCAGCGTGCAGCCGGCGTTTTCACGGACCCATGCGGCCCGTGCTCTTTAACAATAGGAGTCAGTCCGAGGATGCGCACAATTGGTCCACCGCACCACCCTCGTCAGTGCAAACTGGCGTCTGCAGGGCCGAGCGTCCATGACGAGAAGGCGATGGACAGTCCGCCCCTGGACGGCGAGCACACGAACGGACCTGCCTCCACCACCGAGCCATCGTCAGGCAGACACGGCAGTACTCGCACCAACCTGAGGCCCTCGCCCACCACGCCGGCACGCAGGATGATCGAATCGTCGTGGCGGCTCACGCGGATCACCACATCTTTGTTGAGCCATTCGTGGACCGGCGACACTGACCAGTCGGACACGCCGCGCGTGACGACCGCGCCGAGCTGCAGCACTCCGTCGGAAAACTCAAGGCCCGCTTTGACCCAGTTTTTTGCACCGGCGCGCACGAAAATGCCAGCCTGGTCGAATTGCTCGGAGAACGCCGCATTGAGCGTCACCTCCATTGCTGTACCGTGGAGAAGTTCCCTGACCAGGGCATTCGCAGTGTTCACACTGAAGCCGTAGTAGGTACGCTCCCACGCATCGGATTTCTCGGTGGCGGTTACCACCAGTTTTCCCGCATCGTCAATGTGGTGATCGGCAGGGTCGTGAAGCCAACGGCCCTCGCTCCAGGCAACGGTCGTGTGAGTGGTCATCTCGCGCTCCTTACGCTCCAGGCAGACTCATCCGGTCATAGAGATACGTGGGGCAGGGCGTCCCAGTCATCAGCATCGACGAGGGCGACGCTGTCCCCTGCTGGTTCCACTGTCTCATATCGGGTCCTCCTGAGGTGAGTAAGTGGAGCACTGCGTGGAAGGAGCGTTCGTCCGGCCTGGCTGCAAATGCACATGCCGCCACGTAGGATTGACAGCACTGGATATATGGGAGGCTTCTGATGACTTGCGATTGCCACGATCACGACTGCTCAACCAGCACGGATGTTGGCGGGAGCTCTGCGTTTGGCCGCATTGAGCAGGCGCTGAGTGATCCGCGCAAACTCGGTTATGTCGCGTTGATGTCAGGCGGCACGCTCGCGTGGTATGCCATGCCGGACTTCGTACGCTCACGACCTGTTCGCGGCGTGTTGAAGGCCGGGCTCCTGGGCGGAATTACAGCCGCATTGGCGTCAATGTTCAGCTGTGAGGATCACCGCGCGTTCGTCGGCAATTGTGACGAGGGGGGCGCGTGCGCCTGCTGCAACGGAGATGCTTCATGCGAGGGCAAGAGCTGCAATTGCGGTGAAAACGATGGATGTGGCTGCGGTAAAGGTCAGGACGGCTGCGCGTGTGGCAAAGGAAAGGGCAAATGTGGCTGCGGATCGGATGAAGGTGCCGCAGCCGCTGGTGAGCGTACCGTTCCGCTGATCGACAAGGATCAGGCTGGCCCACTCGACCCGAATCGGACGTTGGAGCCTGAACCACACAAGGAGTGCGACTGCCAGAGCGACGGATCGTGCGGCTGTACGGGCAATCGACACCACGACGGACAGCATTGCGATCACGACCAGTGCGGCTGCAGCACAGAACATCATCGCCACGGCGATCACCGCAGTGGCCACCACCAGGCATTGGACACCCTTCAAGAAACTCTGCAGGAAAATCCTGCACTTATTGGAGCCGCGGTCGGCATTACTGCTGTGACGACGGCTGCAACAGTGTGGATCGAGAAAACTATCTTTCGGCGCGGCGAGAATCGCAGAGCTGCGGGCAAGAGATGTGCGCACACGGATCTGGCCGCGCTGATGGCAGCCCTCGTTGCTGGAATGGAAACGGCGCACGTGTCCGGTTTGCTGAGCTCGAGACAGGACGCCCACTGCCCACATGATTGCGAGGACTGCGGGCGCTGACCACGACGACGACAGTGACAGGCAATGCGAATGCGGGTGCGAAGTGCACTAGGACACGGCCACATCACATCTGGCGGGCGTGTCTTTTCGACGCTCAGACCAGTAGGCTGGGCTAGTGGCGTGCATGTGCGACACCACCAGAATTGAGGAGGAACAACTGTGGATCCCATTCATGCATCAGAGAATGAGACGATCGAAGCCATTAACTGGAACAAGATCATCGATGAAAAAGACGAAGAGGTATGGGATCGTCTGACTCGTAACTTCTGGCTGCCTGAGAAAATCCCGTTGTCCAACGACATTCAGTCGTGGAAGACGCTCAACGAGGATGAACAGACCATGACGAACCGCGTGTTCACAGGCCTGACCCTGCTGGACACGCTGCAGGGCACCGTCGGTGCCGTCTCCCTGATTCCTGATGCGCGCACCCCCCACGAAGAAGCGGTCTACACAAACATCGCGTTCATGGAGTCAGTTCACGCCAAGTCATACTCGTCGATTTTCTCCACACTGCTGTCCACGCAGGAGATCAATGAGTCGTTCCGCTGGTCGCGTGAGAACGAACCGCTGCAGCGCAAGGCACACATCGTGAAGTCGTACTACGACGGTGACGACCCAGAAAAACGCAAAGTGGCGTCCACGATGCTGGAATCCTTCCTGTTCTACTCCGGCTTTTACGCCCCGATGTACTGGTCGGCGCACGCCAAGCTCACCAACACCGCCGACCTGATTCGCCTGATCATTCGTGACGAAGCCGTGCACGGCTACTACATCGGCTACAAGTATCAGCTGGCTGTCAACGAGGCCGATGAGAAGCGCCGTCAGGAACTGAAGGATTACACGTTCTCACTGTTGTTCGAGTTGTATGAAAACGAAGAGCTGTACACCGAGTCGCTGTATGACCCGTTGGGGTTGACCGAGGACGTCAAGAAGTTCCTGCGTTACAACGCGAACAAGGCTCTGATGAACCTGGGGTATGAGGCACTGTTCCCGCATGATGAAACCGATGTGAATCCGGCGATCCTGGCAGCACTGTCACCGAATGCCGACGAAAACCACGACTTCTTCTCCGGTTCCGGCTCTTCCTACGTCATCGGTGAGATCGTCGACACCGAGGACGAAGACTGGGATTTCTGACAACCCCTGACAGACCCAGACGCTGCCTGGCGGTAAACAAGACGGCGCACGCACTGTAAGTGCGCGCGCAGCGCGCACGTGGAATGATACAAGTGGATTCAGGCCGCCCGACTGGTCGGCTCGGGCGCAGCGGGCGCCCATGGCAGTCGCATTGCCAGCCTGCCGAATCGTTGCGTCAATAGATGGGAGACAACATGCTCGCAGTGACGACACCGTCCATCGAAGGTCAGCCGATCACGCGTTACATCGGCCTTGTATCAGGTGAAACTGTTTCATCTTTCCCCGCGAGCGGAATGCTGAAAGCGCTCAACGGCGGACGCAAGAGAGGCGAGGAAAACCTGCAGACCGCTTTTGAAAATGCTGTCAACCAAATGTGCGAGCGTGCCGAACTCCTCGGAGCTGACGCCGTGATCAGTGTTGAGATGCACTACACCTGCATGCAAGGCACTCTGATCTGCACAGCAACCGGCACAGCCGTCACCCTCTGATTTCAGACTGCCTCCTGTCGTCCTGCCGTTCCTGTCAGTGGATACACAATTGTCATCACACCGTTCTCACACGCGATCCACGGCAGGCACCGCACGCCCGACCGGCGCGCTCACACCGGTTGAACTTGCTTCATGCGGAGTGCTTGCCGGACTGGCAATCGTGGCATGTGTCGGCGCCACCATCCTGCCGTTCTTCAACAACTTCCTGCAGCTCATCGCTACAATCCCGATCGCCATGATTGCGGTCAGGCTCCGCCCTCGTGCATCACTGACCACCGTGCTGACCACCTGCCTGATCGGAGCCATCCTCGGCGGAGTCAACACCGCACTGACCGCAATCCAGGCGGCACTGGCAGGGTGGATCGTCGGAGCACTCCACCGCAAACACATCCGCACCCGATTCGCATTCCTGATCGGCATTATTGCCGGAGCCATCCTCGGAGCACTCACTGACCTGACGCTATGGCTGCTCACCGACCTGCGGGAACTCACGCTTGAATCTGTGCGAGTCTCGGTCAAAGGCTACGCGCGGCTGTTGTCCGGATGGAGTCTCACCCGCCCGATGTCCGACCTGCTCCTGACCTTCACCGACTGGATGGTGGCCTACTGGTGGGCGTGGCTGCCGGTATCCGTGCTTTTCGCATTCGCACTCACATTGACCGTTGCGCACTGGCTGATGGGTCACGTCCTCGCCCGTATTCCGCAGGGCAATGCATTAGATCCACTGCGCGTCGACGAGGATGCCGCCGCCCCGATCCAGCCGTTGCCCACCACGCTCACTGACGTCCACATGCACTATCCGGGCGCCACGCGCGACGCGCTTGACGGCGTGAGCCTCACCATCGACCGCGGCCAGTTCGTCGTCATCGCCGGGCCGAACGGATCTGGAAAGTCGACCCTGGCATCCATTCTTGCCGGTGCGCGCCACAGCGCCGGATCGGTGAAGCGGCCCGGCCGGATTGGACTGGGTCGACAAAGCGGGGTCGCACTGCTGGCTCAACGCACCGAATTGTCATTGCTGGGCGAAACGGTGGAAGAAGACATCCTGTGGGGTATGAGTTCCGACGAGCGCGCCGCGCTCCCCCTCGACATTCTTCTGGATCAGGTCGGTCTGCCTGGCCTGTCCGCGATGCCGGTACGTCACCTGTCGGGCGGCCAACTGCAACGACTCGCACTGGCAGGAGCCTTGGCACGCCAGCCTGCCCTGCTGATCTCGGACGAGTCAACCGCCATGATCGACCAGCAGGGGCGCACCGAACTGATCGCCATCCTCGCTGACCTGCCCCGCACCGGCACAACCGTCGTTCACATCACCCACGACCTCACTGAAGCGGCACGGGCCGACCGGCTGATCACACTCGACAACGGTCACGTCACTTTCGATGGTGCTCCCACCGAACCGACCAGTCCGCTCACCGACAGCACGACCACCGGCGCACCTGGCTCCCTGACCTGCCACCTCACCAGCGGCGCTGCCGATGTCGTGGCCGTCCCCACCGGGGATGCTACTGATTCCACAGCCTCTCCCACCCGCCCGCCAGCCAGCAGCGTGCACGACTCCCCCATTGACGAGGGTGACCCATCCGCGGTTCGCACCGCACCAGTCATGCCTGTGGTCTCCACCGACGATGAGGCTGACGACATCGTGTCCCACCTCAAACGGTGGGGGGATCACTTCGCCCCGGCGCTGACACTGCACGACGTGTCGCACGCCTACGACGTGAGGACCCCGTGGCACAAGCAGGTCCTCTTTGACATTAATCTGGACGTTGCGCCAGGTGAGAGTGTCCTGATCGCAGGTGAGAACGGGTCGGGCAAATCGACACTGGCACGCATCATGACAGGCCTGATGCCTCCCACCTGGGGAGATTGCCGCCTGGGCGACAAGCCCGCCAGCCAGCAAATCGGATCCATCGGCATGTCGATGCAATTCGCCCGACTTCAGCTCCAACGCCCGTCCGTGCGTCTGGACATTGCCGCGGCCGCCAACATCGACCCTGACGACACAGAGCGGGTCGACGACGTGGTCAGCCGCGCGATGGCGGAAGTGGGACTGGACTGTGAGTTGCAAAGGCGCGGTATTGATGAACTCTCCGGCGGACAGATGCGGCGCGTCGCGTTGGCTGGATTATTCGCAGCGGACCTGAATTTCATTGTGCTTGACGAGCCTCTGGCGGGCCTGGATGCCACATCGCGTGAACTGGTCATCAGCGCGCTGAAACGCCGGCAGGATCGCGGCATGGGAATTATTGTGATTTCGCACGATTTTGAAGGTTTGGATCAGGTGTGCTCCCGGCACCTTTCCCTCGTCGAAGGGAAACTGTCATGAGTACATTCGCACGCAATACACCACCCAACACAGGTGTTCACGGATCTGCCGCTTCGCGCAGGCACCCTCGCCCATCACCTACGTTGGCACTGCCCCGCCCGCTGCCGTGGGAATCTCCCCTGACGCGTATGTGGGTCGGCACGAAGATCATCTGCCTGGCAATTCTGACGACACTGCTGGTCCTGCTTCCCAAGTGGCCAACTGTCGCGGCGGTCGGCGTGTGTCTCCTGGTTGCGGCTGTTGTCGGACGCGTGCCCATTTCGGCACGGCCGCGCCTGCCGTCTTGGATGTGGGCCGGCTTCATTGGCGGCATGATCGGGGCCGCGATCGGCGGCGGTGCATTGATTTTCGTCCGCGCCTTCCTCGTCATGGTCGAAGTGGTCCTCGGATCACTGCTGCTCGTGTGGACCACACCCATTGAACGAATCGCCCCGGCACTTCGAACACTGCTCCACCCCCTCACGTGGTTTCGAGCTCCCGTCGACGAGTGGGTAATGGCGGCAAGTTTTGCGCTTCGAGGTCTGTCGACCGTGCGCGACCAGATGCAGGCAGTGTTCGACGCCGTGCGCCTGCGCTGGACAGATGATGGGCCGATGATGACATTTCGCGGTCAGCTCAAATTGATCGTGGATATGACAACCGCAACGTTATCCGCGTCCTCGAGACGTGCCGATGACACCGGCAGGGCAATGACAATGCGCGGTGGAATCCCGCCAGTTGAGCGCGATCGAGTTCGTTTTCGCTGGCCAGACATCATCGGGCTGGTCCTGGTTCTTGCCGCAACCGTCATCTCCGTCATCTTCCGCTCCGGTGTCCCGTGGCAGTGAATGTGACTGGTCTCAACACCTCTTGTGGTGGATTCGGTTTGACGAAGACACCCTCGGCCTCGTAATCTTCTATAGCAACGCGCGAGTGGCGGAATAGGCAGACGCGCACGGTTCAGGTCCGTGTTCCAGTTGATGGAGTGGGGGTTCAACTCCCCCCTCGCGCACCGTTGTGATGTGTCGGGACATCGTTGACAGTTTGTTGGCGGTGTCCCGATCTTTCTGTATATCGCCGCGTTTCAGTACACTGCCGGCGTTTCCACATCTTGCGGGCCTTTCTACATTTCACCGCCTTTTTGGGTGTGTCCTGACCGCAGATCCTTCGGGCGGGGATGCCACTGCTGTCCTGCCGCGCGCACCAACACGTGCACATACCCCTAGATTTAAACCCTCCACGTTCACATACCCCTAGTTCTAACCCCGCCTCGTGCACATACCCCTAGTTCTAACCCCGCCTCGTGCACATACCCCTAG
>NZ_JBWPJO010000020.1:0-22351 GCF_056583835.1 Pauljensenia sp. C0254C2 | reverse complement strand
CCGCATACACCACAACGCGGCCGATTTCTAGCAGCATGGACCATACATGCTTTCAAAGCATGTACACAGCGCTCAAATCCCTGACACACCGAACAAAAACCAACACCACGTACACACAATCCGGGCATTAACCCCATGACGTGCAGCCGTGCGCAATCCCCTAAAAAAGGCGTGCGGATGTGCACATACCCCTAAAAACTCTCGCCAAAATGCACATACCCCTAGATCTAACGGCGCTACATTCCACCCGAATTTCAAACATGCAGGTCACGGCGTAGTGCAGGTACCGGACGAGGCAGCACGCCCTCTTTATCTAGGGGTATGTGCACGAAAAGGCGAAGATTTAGGGGTATGTGCATCGGGAGGCCTTAAATCTAGGGGTATGTGCATCGGGAGGCGCAAATTCGGCACGCCACGCTCGCGGGGAAGT
This sequence comes from Pauljensenia sp. C0254C2, assembly GCF_056583835.1. NCBI lineage: Bacteria > Bacillati > Actinomycetota > Actinomycetes > Actinomycetales > Actinomycetaceae > Pauljensenia > Pauljensenia sp. C0254C2. The sequence goes on along the minus strand of NZ_JBWPJO010000020.1, from coordinate 21,921 downwards.
GCCGATTCACAGACCACCGTGTGCAGCGTGACGAGGTTCGAGAAGCTAGCGTTGAACGCCCATGCGTTGGCCGAGAACGTCAATGGCTCGTATGAGAACGAGTTGGTCCATACCCGCGCATGGCGTGATGTGCTCGAGGTTGAGGTCGCGACTTTCGAATGGGTGAACTGGTGGAGCCGCACCCGTCTCCACCAAGGCCTCGACTACCGCAACCCGGTCGAGATCGAGAACGACTACTGGAACATCGCGAGCACATCAAAGAAAATGGAAACCAGGGCAAACGCCTAGGAAGCAAACCCAGGACACGTCAGTTTCGCGCACCCCAAAGCCTTTTATTAAAATGAGGGTCTTTTCCTGATGGCTCTAACCGGCTTTTTAGCAATTAGGGGACATGGATGAGGCAGCAGTGACTCCGCTCATTATCCAGGCAGCACTGTGAATCAAGCCATTGGCGATGATCCAGGCTCCGTTAATGAGCGCTCTATCACGACCTTTCATCACTACACCGAAGCGACCGGAATCAATGCGGAGTGGGTCTTTTCCCTGCAGGTCTGTAGTTAACTCGCAGTCGAGGAAATCCAGGAAGCGACCGGTCGCTGGAGCATAGGCCTTGTAGGCGGCTTCTTTCGCACTGAAAATGATCCTGTCCCACGCTGAATTTTCCAGGGCTGGTGTTCTGCGAAAAATCTGGCACTCCCCGGGGGTGAGAATTCGGTCTCGTAGCCCTTCGGGTAGTGGCAACGCGCTCTCGGCATCAATTCCGATTCCTGTCACGTCCTGTGACGATGCCACGACTGCAGCACGATATTGTCCGGTGTGTGTGAGTGAACCAGTTGTCCCTTCCGGCCACTGCAATCCTCGAATAGCGTGCGCGATCAATGGCGGTCGGGACAGGCCCAGACATCTCAGGGCATCTCGTGCGCACGCTCGCACGCTGATGAATTCCTCGCGCCGTTGACGCGTCGCCCCTCGTAGATACGTGCGCTCTGACGCAAATAGCACTTCCTCGTGCATGCCCCACGCCACTCGCGCGTAGACCTGTACTGGAAAGAGGCCCTCATAGATCTGTCGGCACATTTTTAAAAAATCCTTGTTGCATAATTTTTAGGAATTAGGTTACCCTAACCTAACTATGTAAATAGTGCTTGGTTATACCGAGAGGGGTCGCTCTGTGAACGCGGAAGTAAAGAATGAAAAGAATCTATCGATAACGCAGGCACTCCTCGTCTCTGTCGCAGTTGGAGTCGCTGGGTCGATAGTTATTGTTCCGCTGACGTATCTGCAGATCTTCGCGACCCTTGCCCACACTTACCTTGTTGCCCTGACTCTGGGACTGTGGGTGATTCCTTGCCTTCTGCCCCTCGTACTTGTCAGGCGTCCCGGCTCAGCTCTGCTCGCCTGCGGCGCTATCGGCGTAATCTCAGCGGTTACAACCCCCTTTGGTCTGGCGGCAATTCCAGCTCTGCTTTTTGAAGGTTTAATTGTCGAGATTCCATTCCTGGTGACTCTGTACCGGTCCTGGCGAACCGTTCAGTACTACGTGGCCGGAGGTATCCTCGGTGCCTTCATGGGTTTCATGGTGCCCGCAAGTATCGGAATCAAAACGCCCGGCATCACGCTTCCGATCATCTGCATGCTGATCGCACTGGTTTCTGCGCTGGCAGGAACCTGGCTGTGCTTCCTCATCGGATCCAAGGTGCGTCTGACCGGCGTACTCGGCGAGCACTAGTGACGGTCCGCTGCCGATGCTTTCAGTGGAAAGTCTTGCCGTTATCTCTGATGGCGGGCAAACAATTGTTGGTCCCATCTCTTTCCAGGTCGCGCGCGGCCAGCTCTGCGTGCTCAGTGGGGAACACGGAAGTGGAAAAACTCTGTACGCCAGAGCCATGAGCGGGCTACTGCCGTCGTCATTACACGTAAGCGGTCACGTTCAGTGCGACGAAGTCGTCTACGTTGGAGAAGATGCCGACAGTCAGGTAGCGACACTGTCAGTACTGGACGAAACGGCCAGTTCGCTTGAATATCTCCTGTTACCACCGGTCGAGGTGAAAAAGCGATGCCAATGGGCACTCCGCGCGATGGAGCTGGAAGGACTTGAAGCGAGAAATCCGTGGACGCTTTCCGGCGGAGAGCGTCAGCGCTTGGCGTTAGCCTCGGCGATCGCCCGGAGACCCGACGTGCTGGTTCTTGATAACCCGTGCAGCAACATCGACAAAGCAGGTCGGGACACTGTCTACCACGTCCTGCGACAATTGGCAGATGATGGAATCGCAGTTGTCCTGTGTGAGAACCGGACCCTAAAGCCGCAGTGGGCAGACTCCCTCGTCGCTCTTCCTCGACCGCGACAGCCTCACCGCGCCCCAGAACCTGTTTCATTCGAACACGCACACGGTGCCCTGAAAGGCCCCGCCATCAGTTTGCGCAACATCACATGCGGTCACGATCCTGTCAGACTGGATGCTGTCAGCCTTGACCTTCAACCTGGACACATCTACATGCTGACTGGGCCAAATGGGTGCGGCAAGACAACGCTCATGGCCGTTATCGCCGGAGCTGTCAAACCTGACGGTGGGCAAATAACGGTCAATGGTCGACGTGTTCGCCGGCTTCCAGATGGAATGCTCGATTGGGCGCAGCAAAATCCTGAACGACAGTTTGTCCTGAACACTGTTGAAGAAGAACTGAATAGTGCCTTCGTTAGGAGCGACAGTAAGGGTCCTTTGAGTCCGCAGGATCTTGCTGTTTTGCCGCAACTTTTTGGGCTGACCGATCTTCTTGGCGAATCTCCATACTCGCTCAGTGGGAACCGTAAAAGAGCCTTGGGGATCGTACTGTGTTTGTTGTCAAACCGTCCTCTAGTTGTCCTGGATGAGCCAACGGCGAATTTCAACCAAAGCCAGGTGCTGGGAACAGTCCTGAAGGCCTATGCGCGCAACGGTGGAATAGTTGTTGTCAGCTCACACGACGAGGAACTGCTGCCGCGTGACGTCAGTGTCGATATGAGTCGTACGCACACGCGTGTGAATTCTGAAGTCAAATCCGATGAACACGGTCCTGTCCGTTCCCGTCGCCGCCCAGCAGATGCGACCGTTCCCCTGAACCCGGTCACCGCTATCGGAGTGCTCATCGGACTCATCGTTCTGGGGATTGTGCTTCCTCATGCGGAGGCTGTTGCGGCCCTCAGCGCAGGAGCTCTTCTGGCTGCTGTACCTTTCCACAGAAACTGGCGCACTTTCGTGTTCCACGCTGTCGCGGCAACGTGCGCAGGTCTGGCCTTTTCCCTCATGGCGCTGCGTGGCAGCTGGTATGTGGGAGCAACTCTTGATGTGGCGCGCATTGCTCGACACGGCGCACTGGGATCGCTGATCCTGGCTGCTTCGTTGTGGGCCGGATCGGCGACAACCGTCACCCAACTGGCGGATGCGGTATCGCAGCGGCTCAAAGTGCCGTACACATACTGCAGCATCATGTTGAGCGGCGTGTCGATTGCGCAGTATCTGCACAACACCCAGCCCTTCATAGCAGCCGCAGTACGACTGCGAAACGTCAAAGCGGGCAGCGCATTCAATGCAGCTCTGACGCGAATTCTGCTCCCTGTGCGCTATGCATTTCCACTATTCGTCGAGTCCATTAGGTACTCGAAACGTCTGAACGACACGTTGGAATCGCGTGGCTTTGGTCGATTCTCGAAAAAAACATATCGCCACACTTATTTATGGCGGCTGCGCGACCCAATAACGATTTTATTGATCTTTTTGGCCATTGTCATATCGATCTGGATTTAGAAAAGAGTATTGATTATGCGAAAATTCCTGTCTGTTTTAGAGGATCTGGAAAACGAAAAAAACAAAGGTATAACCTTTATTGTGCGCGGCGAGGAAAGTTTCCTCAGCTACTCTGATCTTTACCACCAGAGCCCGAGAGTCGCAGGGAAACTCGCTGCCCGGGGAGTGCGCCCAGGTCAGCACGTGGTCTTCCAGCTCACCGGTAATCGCGATCTTATTGATTTGTTCTGGGGCTGCATCTGGCTGGGCGCCATACCTGTAGCTGCACCGCCAGCCGTGTCCACCAACGATCAGGAACGTGTAAGCCGCATTGCCGACATGCTGCCGGACGCTGTGATTCTTACCGATGAACGTACTGCGCCGCATATCCACAGTGAACGGTGTCTGCCGGTTCAGACAGTTAACAGCACTGAAACATACGAAGAACTGCCTCTGTCTGAGACAAACGGCGAATCCATTCGGCTGGTGCAGATGTCGTCGGGATCAACAGGAGACCCCAAAGGCATCATCCTGACTGAGGAAACCCTGATGTCTGCAATGCAGGCGACCATTCCTCGACAGCCACAGCGTTTTGAGAACTGCATGCTCACCTGGTTGCCGCTCACGCACAACTTCTCACTGCTCGGCTTCCATGTCTATTCAATTTTCCGTGGTTATTCACAGGTTCTGATGCCGACGTCAGACTTCATCATGAACCCGCTGAACTGGTTCGAAGCCATTTCACGCCATCGAGCAACCGTAACAGTATGCCCGAACTTCGGGTTTGTTCATGTTTTGCGTTACCTCAAGGCGCGCGGGATTCCCGAGGGAGCCTCCTACGATCTGTCCAGCGTGCAGAAAATAATCAGCGCATCTGAACCTGTTGACAGCAGAGCAGCCCATGCCTTCTGCGAGGCTCTGGCGAAATTCGGGCTTCGGTCCAATGCCGTTGTCGTGGCCTACGGTATGTCAGAGGCCTGTCTGCAGATTTCCACCACTCAGATATATGAGCCGTTGACGGCAGTGTGTCTGGATCGAGCCCGTGTGGCGATCGGTGCGCGCTATGTCGATATTGCCCAACCCGACGGAGCGGAATTCGTATCGGTTGGTCAGGCAGTACCTGGGATGGAAGTGTCGATTCGTGATAACGCCGGTGAGCAGCTGTCCCTTGACACAGTGGGTGAAATCTATATTCGTGGAACCTCCTTGACACACGAGTCGATAGGCATGAACGGTGTTGTTGAACATGATCTCACCTCGGATGGATTCCTTGCTACCGGCGATATCGGGTTGATTCACGAGGGCAACCTTTACGTCGTTGCCCGCAAGAAAGACATCATTTTTGTTAACGGGAAAAACTACTATTCACCGGACCTGGAATCCCTGTTGATGACAAAACTGGAGATCGAGACAGTTGTCTTGGGACGAACAGACCCGCAAAGCGGTGAAGAACAGGTGGTTGTGTTTGTTCCCGTGACCGAAAAGAACGTCAGCGATAAGGACATTATCGGCGTGATGGCGACCGATGCCGGAATTCCGGTCAGCAGGATTATGCGTATTGACGCGATTCCGCATACTGCCAACGGCAAAAAGTTGCGTCGAGAGTTGGAGGTCCTCCTGTGACGGACGCACAGACTGTATGCGACATCCTTGAATCAATCGTGGATGTCACGTTTGAACCTCATGATCTGCTGCGGGCTCGTATACCCAATTCGATGATGCTGATGCAAGCTGTGCTCGGCCTTGAAGCGCGTTTGTCAGCCACCATAGATCTGTCCCGACTGGACTATGACGCAACTGTTGGTGACCTGGTTGGAATTATCGAAAAACGGGCGGAATCTGATCAGGCTGCCGATCCCGATCACGAAATCAGCCTGAGTCCGATCCAGATTGCGTATCTGCTGGGATCGGAAGAGGACATTGAACTGGGCGGGCAATCGACATTCATTTATGCTGAAGCCGCCTTTGAGACGAGTGCTCATGAAGTTGCTGCCGCTGTGCGTACAATCGCTCAGCGCCATGATGTCTTTAGCTACCGTCCCGACCTGGAGACAGGTACGCTGAAGCGCACCGACTCCAGCATTTCGATAGAAACTCAAGAGGATGATTCGCCATCAGCCCGGTCGCGCGTGCGAGAGGAGCTGATGGAGCAGGCACGGAAGTCGAATGAAGACGGGCCTTTGGTGGGAGTGCGCATTCTCGGCAACGAAAACGCTTCACTGTGTGCCTACTTCAACATGGTGATCATGGATGCCGGATCACTGTATGTCTTCTTCCGCGAGCTCCGAGACATTCTGACAGGAAAGGATCTTCCTGAAGCAATGCCCTTGAGGCAGGCTACCCGGCTCACTACTGAGCATCTTCAGGCATCTGTGCGGCAGCGTGACCTGGAATACTGGCGCACGAAAGTGCAGGACTTTCCAACGCCTACGTGTCCTGCCCACCGCGTGATGGGAGATCACCCCTGGCACACAGAGCGACTGAATAACCGTCTGGACGCGGACCTGTCACGCAAACTGGAACGCGTCGCTGAAAAGGCAGGTGCGAGCCTTTCAGCTCTGATCCTGGCTGCATGTTCTGCTGTTGTCTCACGATGGAACAATTCGCCGGGATTGATGTGCAACGTGACTGTTTCACGGCGAACTGCACTTGATCCGGGGAAGTCAGTGATGGGCGATTTTACGTCATCCATGCTGATGGGAATTGATGTCGACAATCCTGACACTATCGGTGAACTGGCATCAACGATTAGTCGAGACATGCATGACGGAATCGTGCACGGCAGCGTCAGCGGGGTGGAGGTGATGACTGAATTCCTGCGCACGGAAGAAAACCAGGAACAGGCCACAGCTTCGATTGTCTTTACAAGTTATCTGGGTGGCTCGTCCAATTCTGACCTGAAGATTGACTATCTGTACACTCAAACAGCGCAAGTCAGCCTCGACATGCAGGCAATGCCGGCGGGAAATGGGCAGATTAACCTGTCGTGGGACGTGGTGCCCGAATATTTCCCTTATGCCACAGACATGTTCGAGTGCCTTAAGTCGCTCCTGGCTCGCATCGCAGATGGTCACGATGCGTTGCCCGTGGTTGATCAGGCCACCGTCATTGAGTCCGAAAAATACAATTCGGTTCGGGCCGGCGACTCGGTGCGAACCATGCTCGACCTTGTCAGAGATTCAGTGCGGAAGTACCCGACGCACCAGGCAATCATTGCCGATCCCGGCTATACCTATCAGGAGCTGTGGGAAGCATCGGGTAACGTGGCAGCCTATCTGCGTGAAAAAGGTGCGCGCGAGAAAAGCACAGTCATTATTGAATTCGCTAAAGACTCTGCCGACGTTGTCGCCATGGTCGCGGCGTTGCGTCTCGGTGCCGCTTATGTTCCAGTTGCAGCACATCTGCCTGCATACCGTCGCGATGCGATCCGCCGCCTTATCCCAGGGTCCGTTACGATCACGACCGACGAGGCTCTGCGTGAAAGCCGCGTGAAGCGTGAATTCGTCTCAGATGCATCGCCATCGCGTGAAGATCTGGCATATATCATCTTCACGTCAGGATCAACCGGCGTTCCCAAAGGCGTGGAGATTTCCCACGGCGGTGCAGTAGGGACCATCAGTGACATCAACGATCGCTATGGAGTCGATTCACACTCGCGAATCATTGGTTTGTCGTCCCTGGGGTTTGACCTGTCCGTCTACGACATCTTCGGTTCACTTGCTGCCGGCGCCACACTTGTCATGGTTCACGATGAACGAGACGCCGACCGGATTATCGATGTTCTGCGCACTCAGGACATCACTGTGTGGAATTCCGCGCCGGCCCTCATGGAACTGGCACTGCTGCGCTGCGAGCAAACAGACAGATTCGACTCTGTCAGGACAATCATGCTCAGCGGTGACCGCATTCCGGCATCGATGCCGGCGCGTGCGCACGCCGTGTTTCCCAACGCTCAGATCTACAGTCTCGGGGGCGCAACGGAGGCCAGCATATGGTCGATTCAGTTCCCACTCGACGAGGACAGCCTCGATAACCGAATCCCGTATGGTTACCCATTGGCGGGCCAGGGAATTCACATCCTGGGATACGACCTGACGATGTGCCCACGAGGTGTGCCCGGTGACATCTGGATATCAGGGCAGGGAGTCGCTCTGGGATACGCCCGCCAACCTGAGCTCACGGCAGAGGCATTTCGTGACATACCCGGACTGGGACGGTGCTACAGGACCGGTGACATCGGGCTGTTCAATCACGAAGGATTCGTTGAGTTCCTTGGCCGTAAGGATCGACAGGTAAAGGTATCTGGACACCGGATTGAACTGGGAGAAATCGAATCAGTACTGAGCAGGTCCGGGCTGGTCATCACGTCGTGTGCGGCAATCATGGAAGGGGCGCACACCCCATCGTTGGTATGCGCCTACGTGCCGCGTGATGGTGTCCAGGGCACACAGATCCGCGACGAGCTTGCCCAGCAGCTGCCGGACTACATGATCCCGCGTGCGTTAATTCCCGTTGATTCCATACCGATGACAGTGAACGGGAAGCTCGACCAGAAAGCCTTGAAGGCTTTATTCGAAGGCACAATCAACGATAATTCGCCATCGTGTGATAGCGGGGAGAGTGTTGCCGGCACCCCCAGTGATTCAAGCCAGCTGAACATGCAAGAACTCTTCGAAGAAGTCTTGCACACCCGCGTCGAGGACCCGTCCGCCTCTTTCTTCGCTCTGGGTGGAGACTCTCTGAGATTCCAGATGCTGCTGAAATTGATTGGAGAACGAACCGGCAGACGTTTGAGGTTCCGCGATCTAATTCGCAATCCCTGTGTCCTCCAGGCGGCGCAACTGGTTGAATCGGCCCAGGCGTCTGAGCAGTCGCACAACGCTATGACTGCAATCGAACATGATCCATATGCGCCATTCCCCTTGACTGAGATGCAGATGGCCTATTACGTGGGGCGTCAGCAGGGATTCGATCTTGGCGGTGTAGGTGAGCACTTCTATATTGAATCTGTCACCCATGCTGACATGCAGCGCCTGGAAAACGCTCTCAATGCGGTGATTCAACGACATGAAATGCTGAGAGCCGTCTTTACCGATGATGGCCGTCAGCGTGTCTTGCCGGAAGTTCCCCGCTACACCGTTGACGTCAAGGATCTGCGCTGTGCCTCAGACAGCGAAATCTCTGAAGCCACAATGCGCGAACGCGAGGCGCTTAGCCACGAATGCTTTGATTTGGGTACATGGCCGCTGTTCCGACTGCAGGCACACGCGTTGCCGGATGGGACTCATCGGCTCTTCTTCAGCATCGACATGATTATTGGCGATGGGGCGAGCCAGCGTATCTTCATCAAGGATCTTGCCCGAGCGTATCGAGGCGAAGAGTTGCCTCCTGTGGCGGGATCGTATCGAGATCACGTGATCGCAATTAAGCGCATACAGGATCAAAACCGCGCCAATGCGTACAGCTCGGAAATCAAGCGCATGATGGAGGAATTCCCCCTCGGCAATGTCCTGCCGGCGAACACGAGCGTTGTCGCCAGGCCACATATGCGCAGAATGTCGTGGGACGTTTTCGAAGATCTGGTGGAAAAGATCAGGTCTTACGCCGCACAGCAGGGAGTATCCCTGTCCACAGTCCTGCTCTATGCATATGCCTCCAGCCTTGCTTTGTCTTCGAGGGAGGGCAAGATCGGCATCAATGTCACGACGTACAACAGGAATTACGACCTGCCTGGAATCGAAGAAATGTTCGGAGATTTCACGGGTATCGCCCTGATAGATTTCGATGAATCGGAGGGCCAGGACGCATTGCCACGGATCCAGCAACTCCTTCTTGAACAGATAGACGATTCCCGCTCAGGTGTACAGATGCTGGCAGAAATGGGGCGTCTCCAAGGGTTCGCAGGACAGGCCCTGGCGCCATTTGTGTTTACGTCCCTGCTTTTTGATGCGAAGAAAGCCGAAAACTCCGTGCTCGGGCACATTGAGTATGCGATTTCGCAAACTCCGCAGGTTCTGATCGACCACCAGGTTCTACCAACAGCACGCGGTTTGAACATCTCCTGGGACTTCGTTGAGCAGATCCTCGATCCAGCCCTGATGGAACAGATTTTTGCGTACTTTAAATCCTCCCTCCGTCAGTACGCTGAGTCAGGGAGCCTGAGTTCCACCGTGCCAGTCGAGGTATTGCGAACCATTCGGCATTCGTGGGCATCCACGCGAGGCGCAGATATCGACACGCGCACTCCAACGGTTCAGGCAAGCAACGATTCCACCGAACTTTCTGGAAGCATTCAGCAGATTCGCCGATGGCTTCATGAGGACTACGCGTTGGACTCGCAGACTGATCTTGATGAATCACTCTTCAACGTCGGCATCGACTCTCTTGGTTTTGTTCAGCTGGTTCAGAAGGTGCAGCGCTATGCGGGCGGCAAGATTCCACTCGCCCAGGCGCTGGCCAGTCCCACGATCCGCACACTCGCTCAGCTTTCGACCCGCGTGGTTCAACAGGATGAACGGTCTTCCTCGCTCAGCCTGCTCAGGCAGGGCGACCAGGAACTGGTCATCGTGATGGTGCACGGCGGGTTCGGAACCGTCGACATATATCGAGACCTGGCGCTGGGAATGAAGGCGGGGCCTCAGATCTGGGGATTGAAGTTTGACTACTTTGCCCGGCAATGGCCCCAGCACATCAGTGTTGAAGAAATCGCGCAGCACTACCGTGCCGAGATTGACCGACAGTTCGCCCCGTCGACGCGTTTTGTCGTCGTGGGGTGGAGTGCCGGCGGCACGTTGGGGCACGCTCTGGCGTCCCTCCTGGCGTCACGGTGCGAAGGGCTGGTGTTGTTGGACAGCCTGGCTCCGGGCGCCCATGCCCCCGTTGGAGAATTCACCCTGCAGGCCGATGAGACAGTGCTGAAACGAGCCGGTGTGGTGTATGAGAAGAAAGCAGCAGGCCTGCTGGAGCTGTGGAGCAGCGTCGAGAACGATCCGCAGGCGGTGTGTAAGATCGCCCAGACATTCTCCGACTCCCTGCTCGAAGACCTCGGTGTCTGCGCCGGCCAGGTACGTGTTCGCGACCTGTCCACCTTGCGCACCCTCATTGCTGCTCGAAACGAGTACGCGCCATCTTATTGCGCCATTCCAACCCTTATCGTCGTTCCCGACGACGGTGAAGCTTATAACTACGCGGACTGGGCGAAGTTTGCGGACTGTCGCCAGACAGAGAAAGTAGTGGGAAACCATTATTCCTTTGTCATCGGCCCAACGAGCGCTCCGACAGTTCAGGCAGTTGAAGAATTCATTACTCACACCTGTACACGCCAATCAGTGAAGGAAGCAGGCCAGGCATGAAAATTCTGGTGATGGGAGGAACCGGTGTCACCGGAACTCGCGTGAGAAAGCTGCTCGCTGACAGCGACGCCGTCGTTGACTACAGCTCGCGGCACGAAAGTGACGACCCGCATCAAGTGACGCTCAACCTGTCGGGGTCGACATCGAGAATCATCGATGTGCTCAGCACATATGACTGGGTGATCGCATGTGTCGGTCCCTTCGAAAAGATCCTCGACAAAGTAGCTCTGCTATGTATGAAAGCAGGCACCAACTACATTGATGTCAATGACTCCATCGATGCCAGGGAAGCGATCCTGGCGCTTCCTGCACGGGATGCCGGAGTGGTAATGGTAACGGGCGCGGGCCTGTGTCCTGGCCTGTCGACCGCTCTGATGATGAGCATTCCGACAGACGACATCACGCAGATTCGTGCAGAACTCACCATCGGGAAAGGGCAGCCATCCGGTGCGGCTGCCGTGCAGTCAATGATGTCGACAATGCATGGCGGCTATCGGATGATGCAGAACAGGCAAATAGTGACAATCCCGCATCAGGTACCTGCAGAACGATTTGTCGGGTACGAGTGTCCCGATATCGGTGCTGTGGGCAAAGTATTTCCCCAGGTGCAGGACTACAGCTACTTTGTTGCCTTTGAAGCACTGTCCGGGCAGATGGTGACAGCTTTGCAGCAGAAGAGGATTTTCTCTTTGCCGGTGATTTCCACCTGGCTTGCCAGGAAAGCATCACGCAGCGTGTCGAGGAAAGCCCTCGAGGCAAATCAGCCTCATCCTGCGTCCCTGTCGATCGCGATGCAGGGAAAGTCTGAACTTACCACTGTGTCGTTGTCAGGGTTGACTTCGTATGAATTCACTGCGGTGGCGGCGGCCAGCGCAGCGCGATTCCTCGTGTCGGACAAGATCAAACCAGGAGCCTACGAGGTTGCTGATCTGCCGAAACTTGCTGACTACCTGTTGGCGCAATCCCAGGAATATGGTGCGCGAATTTCCCGCACCCAGCGAGGCTTGTAAGACCAGTTCGCCAATCTTGAATGGAGAAACCGTGAAGTCGTTTTCGCAGTGGAGCATGGATCGCCCCAGAAAGCTCCGGCGGTATGAAGAGACAATCCACCCGCGTTTTCTGAAGAAGTATGCCGGTGAATCTCTGACATTTGACGAGATCTACCGTGAACTGTTGTCGCATACACCTCAGGGGTGGCAATTGCGTGCAGGTGATGTATTGCTTGATATCGGCTGTGGAACGGGCTGGTTTGCGCGAAAACTGTCGATGGAGCCGCATTGCGCTGGCACCACTATTCATGGTGTCGATATTTCGCACAACGCCCTGAACATTGCCCGCGCTAGGCAGCCAAAGCAGACCAGCGCTGCGCGAGTCACCTACACGCAGGCAGATCTGATGGATGGCTTACCTATGAAAGCCGCCCGTGGAATCTGGTTTTGCGGAGCATGGCATCAGATGGGAGATGTCAGGAAAGCTCTTCACCATGTCGCATCCGCGCTCGCAGACGACGGTCTTCTTCGTATTCAGACCTATTGCGAAGAAACGCCCAACAAACAGCCAATTGACACGGCACTTATGCGTCTTCTCGGCCACTACGTCTTCCGTCCGGGCGAGATTGCAAACATCGCGCATGCATGTGGCTGCGAAATTATCCGCGAAGTGCGCAAGGGAATGGTGACGCTATGCACCATGCGTCACGCGCACTAAAGGATCCGGGTCGTGTGGCCAGCCCCGTTCATCGAGATCCAGGCTCTTTGGTCACTGTGAGAGGAATGTGAAACATCGATGAATGTGCTGAGGGCTTGTGTGAAACCCCATCAGGGCAAGTATTTTCTTTCCGTACTCTTGGCAATAGTGGCGGTGCTGTGCGGATTCCTTCCGTACGTCGCTGCTTCTGCACTCATTGCCAGATTGCTCGCAGGACACTCGCAGGCAGGCTTTTACGTATTGTGGTGCGTGATCGCTGTTCTGGGCCACATCGCGAAAGCGCTTCTTTCAGGTGCATCCACACTTATTTCTCATCGCGCAACATTCGCTGTGCTTTCCGAAATGCGCCGGTCGCTTGCGGTCAAGCTCGATCGTGTCCCCATGGGATATCTGATCAATACTCCTTCGGGCGAGCTAAAGACGGCATTCGTTGAGCGAACCGAACAGCTTGAGGTGCCTCTGTCCCATGTCATTCCGGAGCTGACGGCAAACGTGATGGTTCCACTTGGAATAGTGGTGTACCTGTTCGCCCTCGACTGGCGAATGGCACTCGCTTCCTTGGTCACAATTCCAATCGGCATCTTCGCGTACATGATCGGCATGCGGAGCTACGCGGAAAAATACGGCCGCGTTGTGCAGGCGAAGAAACATATGGGCGCCGCCATTGTTGAATATGTAGGTGGGATCGAAGTGATCAAGGCCTTCAGCCGGACCGACTCCTCCTACCGGAAATTCACTGAAGCTGTTCAGGCTAATTCCGGTCTGATGCTGGATTGGATGCGCGCAACACTGCCATGGACTGCCATCATGATGAATGTGTGGCCGGCGGTTCTGGTCGGGGTGCTGCCGATAGGGTGCCTCCTCACAATCAACGGGACCTTGCCGGCTGCGACTTTCGTGACGGTCATCATCCTGTCGCTGGGAATCATCGAACCCCTTTTTACAGCCATTTTATTCACCAGTGATATTTCGAAGATCTCGACAGTTGCGAACGAGCTGAATTCGGTGCTTGAGCAGCCTGAGATGCAACGACCGTCCACCCCGGTCAAACTCGACGGATCGGAAATTGTCATGAAAAACGTTGAGTTTTCCTATGAAGACGAGCTGGTTCTAAAGGGGGTAAATCTCACGGTGGCTCCAGGAAAGGTGACTGCGCTGGTGGGGCCGTCCGGTTCAGGAAAGTCAACAATTGCCCGGCTGATTGCCTCGCAATGGGATGCGACAGGCGGAACAATCACAATCGGCCGGCAGAACATCCGCGACATACCGCTCAGCCAGATTTCTCAGACCATTGCCTATGTTGCTCAGGACAATTATCTCTTCAACGACACGGTTATGAACAATATCCGAGTCGGCAGGCCAGATGCCTCTGATGATGAGGTGATTGCCACTGCGAAGGCAAGCGGTTGCCATGAGTTCATCATGGGACTCGACCACGGCTACGACACGCGCGTCGGATTCTCCGGTGGGCATCTATCAGGCGGGGAGCGCCAACGCATTGCAATAGCCCGAGCGATGATGAAAGATGCACCGATCATCATTCTTGATGAGGCAACTGCCTACACGGATCCGGAAAATGAGGCGGTTATTCAAGGTGCCGTCAGCCGTCTGGCTCGAGGCAAGACCATGATCGTCATTGCGCACAGACTCTCTACGGTCATCGACGCCGACGCCATAGCGGTTGTGGATGACGGTCGCATTATTTCCTGCGATACTCACGACAATCTTCTGGCTCACTGTCCGCTCTATCACCACATGTGGGACGCGCATGAATCGGCACGCGATATGGCAACGGAGGTTGCGACGAAATGATCTCGATATTCGCAAAGTTCTTCCGTTTTTCGGGCACGCACCGACGCTCCTGGTACTGGGCAATTGCGTTGGAATGTCTACGGTCGCTGGCCACTTCCATTCAGATCGTTCCACTGTTCATGGTGTTGTTTGCACTTGTCAATGGCACAATGACAGCGCGCATCATGTGGATCAGCCTGGGACTTCTGATAGTTTCGGTCGTTCTGGCATCGGCCCTTCACTACGCCGGATACAGCCTCGAGATGCAAGCGTGCTACCTGATGCTCGATGACAAACGCATCAACATTGGCCAGCGGATGCGTTTCATGCCGATGGGCTTTTTCAACAAGCGCAGCCTGGGTAACTTGACCGCAGTTTGCACCTCGACGATGGAAGATCTGGAATCTCTGGCTGGCAACATCGTCGTGCGCGTGCTGACCGGCGTGCTTCATGCCACGATCCTCAGCTGCGGATTCATCATCATCGACTGGAGGATCGGTCTGCTGTATCTGTGCGGCGTGGCCGCCATGCTGGTAGTCAATTCCCGAATGATCGTCCTGTCGCGCAAATATTCACCTGCCCGCCTCGATGCTCAGACGAGGCTGGCAGATGCAGTGATGGAGTACATCCAGGGCGTGGGAGTCGTGAAATCATTCGGGATGTCCGATCGCCATAACACATCGATGGACACAGCTATCGGTGAGGCCGAACGTCAGAACTATCGGCTGGAAAAGGTCAGTATTCCGCCGACCATGATTCAACAGATAGTGCTCAGAACCTTCTCCGTTGCCGCGATTGCTGCATCCATATATTTCTATGTCGCAGATTCGATGAAGCTGTTTGTCTGTCTGCTCGTCATCGTTGGCGCGTTTTTTGTGTACAGCAAAATCGAGGTTGCAGGCGCTTTGTCCTTCATGTTGCCGTCGATCGACCTGGCAATGGACCGAGTCAATGAAGTGGAAAACACACCGCTGATGACTGAGGCAGGCTCCATTACGCATGCTGACACCAGTGATTTGGTCCTGAAGGACGTGACATTTTCATATGGCGAAGACGAAGAAAATGCAGTCATACACGGCGTGAACCTGACAATTCCACAGGGAACCAGTTGCGCCATCGTCGGCCCGTCAGGCTCTGGGAAAACAACGCTCATGAAGCTGATAGCCCGCTTCTGGGATGTGCAGGGCGGTAGCGTGACGCTGGGTGGGCACGACGTCCGGGAATGGTCCTATGACAGGTTAATGGATCACTTCGCGATGGTGTTCCAGAACGTCTATCTGTTCAGTGACACGGTCGAAAACAACATCACATTCGGCTGTCCGACAGCTACTCATGAGGACGTGGTGCGCGCTGCCCGACAGGCCTGCTGCCATGACTTCATCGAAGCCTTGCCTGATGGATACAGCACTGTGCTGGGAGAAGCGGGCGCGACACTGTCCGGCGGTGAGCGCCAGCGCCTGTCGATCGCTCGTGCCCTGCTGAAGGACGCGCCGATTATTCTGCTGGATGAGGCGACAGCCAACGTTGATCCAGAAAATGAAGCTGAGCTGCAAAGCGCGATCGAAACTCTCACTCGGAACAAGACAGTTGTGATGATTGCTCATCGCCTGAAGACTGTGAGAAATGCAGACCAGATTGTCGTTCTTGACCATGGGTGCGTTGTACAGCAGGGACAGCACGATGAACTGAGCAGACAAGACGGAATCTACCGTGACTTCGTGAATACCAGAGAACGAGCGATCAGCTGGAAGATTGCCACCGCATCCGACTAGGCCAGGGGACAGTTTCCATTCGGTATGAAGGCTGTTTTCAGAACGTGACAATTCGATTGTAGAAGGCGATTGATTGCCTCAGGTGCCTGCGGCGGGCAATGAGAGCGAAGCCGGCAGACCCGCCGCACCGAGGATGACAGAGTGAACCAGGTGTCAGGATCGGTGTGCCAGGCCCTGAGCCGGCGCGCGGCGCTTGGACGTGACTGTGGTCCCAGAAAGACTCTGTTGAAATCGCTATAGTTAGGATACCCAAAAGATAAAGTTGGGGTAGCCGAAATAAAGTTGGAGAGGGGTCCGATGAGGATGTGTGACGTTCAAGGAGCACTCCGCGCTGGCGGCGTGACAAATCCCTATGTGGTTGGTTTTGTGCGCGAATGGGCAGAAATCACGCAACCAGATGCCATTGAGGTGATCAGTGCCAGTGACGACGAGCGACTGATACAGGAGGCGCTGGAAGCCGGTGAGATCTTTCCGGCAGGAAAAGAAACGTACTATTCGCGCTCATACTACAAAGACACTGCGCGTTCTGAGGAACGAACGGTGGTTGCCACGCATAGGGAAAGCGACCAGGGTGTTTTCAATAACTGGCACAATGCTGATGAGGTGGATGAGCGTCAGCGGTCGCATATGCACGGTGCCCTGCATGGAAAAACCATGTACGTTGTGCCGTATCTGATGGCTCCTCCTGGCTCCGCGCTCGAAGTGTGGGCACGAGGCGTTGAGCTGAGCGACAACCGGATTGTTGTCCTGCAGATGATTCGCATGGCACGCGTCGGGGTCGAGTACGTCAACACTGACAATCAGCCTCGTGAGTTTGTGCGCGCCATCCATGTCACGGGAGATATAGAGAATCTGGGACAGGGAACTGCGGATGACCAGCGCTTGTTTGCCACCCTTGCGGATGAGCGCACCATTGAACACTTTGGTTCTGCCTATGGCGGTAACGCATTGCTGGGCAAGATCGCCCACGGCCTGCGTCAGGCTTCATACGACGGCTGGGTGTCGGGGAAGTTCCTTGCCGAGCAGTTCATGCTCATCGGAATTCACGATAAGGTGACTGATCGGACACGCTACGTGTGCGGCGGCTTCCCGTCAGCTTCAGGCAAGACAAATCTGGCAATGATGTTGGCGCCAGACGCCCTCGGCGATCGTTACGAAGTGTTCTTCTACGGGGATGACATTGTCTGGCTGCGGGTCGATCCCGACGACGGGCGCGTATACGGTATGAATCCAGAATACGGAGCATTCGGCGTTGCCAAAGACACGAACTGGAAGTCGAATCCGACCGCTATGGAGTCGATCCGTCCTGGGAGCCGTGCGCTGTTCACCAACGTTGCATACAACCCGGACAGGCAGGAAGTATGGTGGGAAGGTAAAACCCCTGACTACCCGGAGGACGTGACAGGATGGTACGACTGGACAGGTAAGCTGATCAGCGATCGTCCCAAGGAAGAGCAGCGCTCATCGCAAAAGGGCTGCGAATGGTCACACCCGAATGCTCGATTCACCACTTCGCTGCGCAACGTCCCGAACGTTGCTCCCGACTATGAAGATCCGAAGGGTGTGCCGATTGACGCAATCATTTTTGGCGGCAGGGTAGCCAACCGCGAGCCCCTCATTCGGGCAATTACAGATCTTGCTGAAGGCGTTTACGATGGTCTTACCCTGGGCGCTCAGGCAACGTTCGCGGCAGAAGGCAAAGAAGGTGTTCTTCGATACGACCCGATGTCGATGCGTCCGTTCATGTCCTATCCCGAGAGTGATTATGCAGCTCACTGGCTCAAGATCCTCGGTAAGGCGACCCACCAACCGGTTTTCGCTCACGTCAACTGGTTTGCCCGCGATGATGAGGATGGGCATTTCCTGTGGCCGGGGTATCGTGACAACCTCCGGGCATTGCTGTGGTTGCTTGACCTCAAGGATGGTCGAGTGACAGGGCGCTCAACACCCGTTGGAATCGTTCCAGAGGTCGACGAATTGAACCTCGATGGTTTTGAAGGATCGCGCGCAGACCTGGAGAAGATCCTGACTATCGACCGTGAACTATGGGTCAAAGAACTGGATAACCGCGAAGAGTATCTGAACCAGTTCCACGATCTTCCCGACGAAATATGGGAGGCGCACCGTCGAATCTGTCAGAATATCTGACAGGGCAAGGATACAAGAGCATCAGTGCCCGCTGGCGATCTGGGGTCCGGCGGGCACTGATCATAAGTTGGCCCGCATTTTCCTCCCTGGTGTTTGTCCGTGTGCTCATTGTCGTTCGTACCAGCTGTCACTGTCTGCAGATTGGCAGATGGTCTTCGCGTATGCCAGATGTCCTATAACCCGACTTCCGTTCGCCTCAACAGAAGAAACCTCGACCGCTGCGCTAGAGCAGCTCCATTTGCTGAGCGGATATAAGGTCAACGAGAGGAGACTCTGGGCGAACCCCATGTCATAGTGAGCGTGGCGAGAGCCAGAGTGAGCGCGGTGAGGCCGCAGACCACCAGAACGCTGGCGACTGGCCATGAGTCCCCGGAAAAGGAAGCGTGGACAAGCCGTGCCATGTGGTACGAGGGAGATGCGGTCAACCACTTGCGGACACCGGGTGCCAATGAATCAACGGGGAAGAACGCGCCCGATGTCATCATGAGCAGAATCATCAGCATATTCCCCAGACCTGTGGCTGCGCCGGGGCTAGGGAGCAATGCCGCCAGTGCGTAACCGAAAGCAAGCATCGCGACCTGGCACATGATGACTGCTGCGAGCAGTGCGACCGTGTTGCTCGGTGTTTTCGCCTTGAAAATCAGCACGGCGGTGATGAATGCGGTGACTGGCCCGACCATGCCGAGCACGAAATTGACAGTCATGTCGGATGCCAGGTAGGTGACGGCAGATAGAGGGGTCATGCGAAGTCGCGTGAGTAAGCCGGAGGACCGCATGAATGTGTGATTGTGAGGGATGACAGTTGTCCCGATAATGAGCGTTGACATCACCATCACACCAGGCAGCATGTAGTCGATGGGCCCTTGTCCGCCGAACTCAGGGATGCTCTGGTTGCCGAAAATAAGGCCCAGCACCAGCAAGAGTCCGGGAGAGAAGATGAGAAGAAAGAACACTGCCGCGGGTTCGCGCAGCTGCGATGTGAAGAGGGCGCGAGTGAGCGCCCGGTATCCGCGCATCATCGCCCGTCCTCCTTTTCAGTGGCGTGTGTCAGCAGCAGGAAGACGTCTTCGAGCGTGGGCTGTTTGAACGTCATGTCGGTGACGCTGATTCCTTCATTGACTAGATCTCTTGCAACCTGTGCGACCACATCCTCCTCGCCCGTAACTTCCCACGTGGTCTGCGAGTCGGATTGGCCTGCGTGAGGGGTGGCTCCATATCTGTGGAGCGTCGCGAGTGTTCCTTCGTTTAAGGGGATGTGGGTGGACAGTGTCAAGGTCTGGTGCGGCGCGTATCGGTTGATAAGTTCATTCGGACTTCCTTCAGCAAGAATGTGTCCCTTATCCATGATGGCGATCCGATCGCAGATCTGTGCGGCTTCCTCCATGGAATGAGTAGTCAACACGATGGTTTTGCCTGCCTCGCGCAGGGTGCGAAGAATGTTCCATATGGAGTGCTTCGTATGAGGGTCGAGGGCGGACGTGAGTTCGTCGAACAGCAGCAGTTCCGGCTGGTGGATGAGGGCGAGCGCGATGAGCACGCGCTGACGCTGCCCGCCGGAAAGCTTCTCCACACGTGCATCGGCTTTGTCATCGAGCAGGAGGTCGCTGATGAGCTGCGCTGAGTTGAGGCGGTGAGAGTAGAAGGCGGCGAAGAGGTCGAGGGTTTCGCGCACCGTCAGGCGAGGCGGTAGTGCCGCCTCCTGATGCTGACTCCTTAGGTGCTGAACCAGCTGCGCATGACTATCGGCAGGGTCGTAGCCTAGGACTTCCACATGGCCCGAATCAGGAGTGTCGAGGCCTTGAATCTGATTGAGCAGGGTGGTTTTTCCTGATCCATTTGGTCCAAGTAAGCCAAAAATCTGGTGTTTCTCAACGGTCAGGCAGATGTTGTCAAGAGCGATGACGTCGGCAAAGGTGCGCCGGACGTCTGTGCACACAATGGCGGGCATGGATTCTCGCTTAGGAAACATGTGGTGGTGTCTGGGGAAGAAGCTTGTTGATCTGATCGGCCGGCAGAATCGCAATGCCGCGTTCGGGGTCAGCAAGGAGAAGGACATCATCGCCCGGCTTGTATCCGAACATGTCGCGAGCTGGAATGTCGAGGGCTGTCGTGCGCCTGTTTCGAAATGTGGCCAGGGTCCGTGGCGAGTGGATGGGCTGTGAAGTCGGTAGATACCCCAAGGGAGTCCTTTTGCTCTGACGTTAAGCCAGGCTGGGTCAGACGCAAGCAATTTACCGCTATGCAGGAATTCACACACGAGAAAGGTGGAAAAGTGAGATGATCGAATAGTTTGAGGAATTTTCGCTGGGATCGGAATGACGACATGCGTAGTGTTTTAAGGCTTGTGACCAGTCTCCTTACTGTTTCCCTCGCTGTTGTACTGACACCCAGTGGGATTGCGAGGGCAGAGGAGCCCCCCTCATGGGACACAATCGTTTCCCAGGCAGCCCAGGCGACGCCAGGTGCTGAGACCACAGTCGCGATTGACAGTGATGTCAGTGCGACAGCAGACAAACCGCTCGTTGTTCCGGAGGGTGCGAGACTGACTCTCACGGGCAGTGGAACTGTCACGGGAGTGGGCGCCGACACAGTGACTGTGGCCGAAGGCGGGAGCCTCACGCTTGCCGGCCCCTCCTTCACGAACTCACGAATCGTTGTGAACGGTGGAACGCTGGACTTCACTGACGGATCCGTCCACGACACATCGCTCACCGGACCTGTCATCTTCGTCAAAGACGGCGAATTCAACATGACTGGGAGCGCTGACTTTTCGAGGAACAATGTCACTGATACCTCCGGCACCCTGCCTGAAGGGGTGAATGAGGGCCTCTACGCACCGATTACGATCTACGGCGGTGACGGTGTCAGCATTGCCGGCGGAACTCTTCAGGAGAACCACGGCTACCAGCGTGGTGGTGCGATAGGCATTTGGGGAGCTGAAGGTGCTCCTGTACCCGTTTCCTTGACCGGTGGGGAAATATCCGGCAATGATGCGGTTCATCCCAAATATAAAGGATTCGGTGGAGGCGTGTATGCGAGTTTTGCCAACGTCACGCTTGATGGAACGACAATCGCAAAAAATACCACCGAAATTGGCGGAGGAATCGCGATTGATAATGGAGATAGCTTCAACTTCACGAGCGGAACTGTCCAGGAAAACACCAACGGTGATTACGCCGGTCAGGGCGGCGGCATGTACATCCATGATGTCAAAGATGTGGAAATCTCTGGCGGCACGGTCGAAGGCAATACTGCTAAAGGTCTCGGAGGAGGGATCGCGCTCGGTGGTGGCAAAGATGTGGAAATCTCCGGCGGCACGGTCGAAGGCAATACTGCTAGTGGTCACGGAGGAGGAATCGCTCTCGGTGGTGGCGAAGCCACGATCAG
>NZ_JBWPJO010000019.1:0-24967 GCF_056583835.1 Pauljensenia sp. C0254C2 | reverse complement strand
CCCGCACTGACCCCACTGGCCAAGCATTCCCACAGGTCACAAGCCCACCCACCCAACCACACGCACCACCCACAGCCATACAACGAACCCACCACCACGCCAAATCGAACCTCGGGGACGAAAAGAGGAAAGGCGTATCTCTCATCTCGCACTCGAGACAAAGAGCGAGGCACTCATGCCTCCGCGAAAGGCGTTACAAGAGGGGGAGGACACCTACCCCCCACGCACGGTGACACGAGGGCCAGTCTTCAGCCACGACAACACAAGGCACGAGGAGAGCGGGCATTCCCCACGCGCGGGGCTTGAACGACCGGCTCAGGCTCCAAGCTCAACGTGCAGCAGGGACATCCCCGCGCGGGGCTTGAAACTACTGCTACTTGTCGGCGCGGTCGATAACCTCGGACGTACCTGACATGTCGGTGTTCTGAGCGGAATCCTTGCTTGACGTGCTCTCAGCATTGTCAGGAGCAGTGCCGGCAGCCTCGCGCTCCTGGAGCAGCCGTTCGCCCAGAGCCAGAGCATCACGCCGATTCTCATCCTCGTGACGCT
Source organism: Pauljensenia sp. C0254C2 (assembly GCF_056583835.1). Taxonomy (NCBI): domain Bacteria; kingdom Bacillati; phylum Actinomycetota; class Actinomycetes; order Actinomycetales; family Actinomycetaceae; genus Pauljensenia; species Pauljensenia sp. C0254C2. The sequence continues at coordinate 24,418 of NZ_JBWPJO010000019.1, read as the reverse complement.
TATCCGCATCGTCTTTCAGTGCGTCAACTTGTTCGCGCGCATCGGCCTGACGACGCTTCTCCTCTTTTTCGCGCTTGGCGTCCTCGACGTTCCACGGAGTTTTTTCACCGCGAGCTTCACGTTCGTCAGCCAGATTCTCTCCACGTTTCATTGCCTGATGGAAGTTCATACGAGCCTGCTTCTCCTTACGGTGTTCAGAAATTTCTTCCGGCGACATGCTGGCTAGAGCCGCCAATTCGCCCTCGCTGAATGAGGGGTGGTATGAGGCGTCAATGGCTAGCGGAGCATCGGAAAGCTTGGGGGGATCGGGGGTCGGTTCGACCTCTCCGGTCACAGCGTGGTGTGGCCACTCCAAAGTACGAGGGACACCCAGCGTGACATAGTTCGGCGTCTCATTGAAGTGAATCAGAGAGGACTTATCGGTCGGCGGGATTGCAGGCGGATTCGCAACCCACGCACTGATCTGCAAAATGACACGCATCTGCAGGTTAATCCACAAAATGAGCGTGACCAGCGTCGTCGCAGTGGTCAACACTGCGCCCGACACGGCGCCAACAGCGGACGTTCCCAAGAAGCGCAGCACCCCGGCGGCGAGGGCAGCCAATGCGGCACCCCACATGAGGTCGCGTCGAGGTGGATGAACGAGCGCCACGATTCGAATCAGAACAATGAACACGCCGAAATCAACCGCAAAACCGACCAGCAGGCTCGTAATGTTCAATGCAATTTTACCGAAACCGGCGTCGATTCCCAGAGTCGAGAAAATCCAATCGCCGAACACTCGCAGAGCTACGGAGGAAACGGCGCTCACCAGCACTCCCACGCCCAGGCAGAGAGCGCCGAGCAGGTTACGCGGCATCGACTTGTAGATGGGAACCGGGGCACTCACCAGCCCAAACATCGAACGAATCGCCATGCCCAGCGACCCCACAACCGACAGAGCGGACCACACCAAGCCGACGAAGGCAACGATCGACGTGATTGACATTGCGGTGGAGACCTGCAGACTGTCGGGGTTGACCAGCCCGCCGTTCGTGCCGTCATCGATGACGCCCGGCATCGCATTGTTGACACCGTTGATGACAGCCTCTTTGAGCTCCGCGTTATTTCCCAGCACCGCCATGAAGATGGTCCAGCCAACGACCAGTGCTGCGGACAGCGACAGGAGCGTTGTCAGCGCCATACCGCCTGACAACAAGCCACCGGAACGCTTACTGTATCGCGCCAATGCTCGTGCCAGGCGCGTCCGGTTCCACCACTGAATCAGTGCCTTGATCTTGTCGACCAGACCCGGAGTAGCGAGGGTCTCGCGCAATCCCGGGCCGCGCAGATGCGAGGCGCGCTTGGTTTCGTCGGAATATGTGCCGGCCAGTTCGGCTGAATGATAACCGGGAGCATTCGGAGATGGCTCATCACGATAGGTCAGATCCGATTCGCGCACGGTGCCCGTGAACGTTCCGGGTACTGAGCGCGGGCTCGGCGGCGCAACGGTGGATCCCACGTTGGTAGCCGACAAATCGTGTTGAGTATCGTTCGTGCTTGCCGTCATATTCATAATCTACGGTGTTGACGCGGCGCGCGCTCGCTATGCATAGGCAGAATTTGCTCAACAGGGGACGGCCGTCTCCCCTCGTCGATCACGAAAATTGACGAGGGAGGCTGCCGCATCCGCGTTCCTACTTCGTTTCGAAATCGAAAAGGGCGAGCGAGGAATACATGCCAGTGGGGTCCACGCGGTCCAGGCGAAATCCTGGAACCATCCAAGAGGCCTCGAAATCTGCGGCGACGTCGAGAGCCAGGTCAATGGCTGGGTCATCAACATCCTGAGCTAGTGTGACGTGAGGGTGGTAGGGGAATCGAAGGGTGTAGTCAAGTGGGCCGGTGCGCACATCGTCTGCAAGGCTGCGGCACTCATCCATGCCTTGCGTCACAGTCAGGAACGCCACCTGGGACAGAGGGCGGAACGTGTCAGTACCTTTAATGGTGATGCGGAACGGCTGGCGGCGTTGCGCGACGGAGCGGAGGTGGCGAATGATTCGGGTGCGATCTTCCACCGGCACGGCAATCGGTGGCATGACGGTGATGTGGGCGGGGACACGAGAGCCGTTGACGTCACCCAGCCCGAGACGCAACTCTGTCAGTTCGCTGACCCAAGGCTCCGGAATGGCGATGACTGCTCCCATCCATTCCTGGCCGTCAAGGCGCGGAGGCAGGAACATGGATCACCGCCATTTCTGCAATGAGGTAGCTGCGTGGCGAAGCGACCAGGGTGCCGCTGCGCGACTGACCTTTTAAGAGTACATGGGATGGCGCGGCTGTGAGATGAAGGTGGTGCGGCTGTGAGGTGAAGGTCGCAACGCAGGTAGATGCCATGACCTAGGTCACGAGCCGTCCCCGTGGTGGTGACAAACCTCTATGGCAACGTAAACTTATGACGTGGCCTGCCTGTGGGGACACGGACGGGGCACCGAGAAATGAACGTCTCTCAAGAACTTCGTTGACAACGTGGAAGGACACACAGCGATGAGTGCTCAGGTGCGCAAAACTGCCACCAAACTTGCCGATGGGCGAGACCTCTTTTATTTCGACGATTCCCCCGAATATGTATCAGGACAGCGCACTCGTCGCCTCGATGACCCGCGGCCCTTGCCGGATCGTTTCGCACCGATTGAAGGGGAGGACGGGACCGTTCATCCCGTGACCGGACCTCAGATGCGCAAAGACCCGCTGACCGGGGACTGGATCCCGATGGCGACCCACCGCATGAACCGTACATTCCTTCCGCCAGCAGACGCGAACCCGCTGGCGCCGGCACGACCGGGCGCCGAATACTCCGACGGGGAGATACCCGACACAGACTACGACGTCGTCGTCTTCGAAAACCGCTTCCCCTCCCTCATGGCAACCCCAGAACAGGCGCAGGAAATCGCAGCAGCTGACGGTGTGATCCCCGTGAACGGTCTCGACGGTGATGACCTGTACCGCAGGGCGCCAGCCGCGGGACGATGCGAAGTCATTTGCTTCACCCCGAACCTTGAAGACTCACTGGCCACCGTCTCCCATGAGCGCATGCGCACCGTGATCGAAGCGTGGGCGGACCGTACCCGCGAACTGTCAGCAATGCCCGGCATCAAACAGGTTTTCTGCTTTGAAAACCACGGCAAGGAAATTGGCGTCACACTCTCGCACCCACACGGCCAGATCTACGCCTACCCCTATCTGACGCCCCGCACCCGCCAAATGCTGACTCAGGCTCAGGCCCACCGCGAAGCGACTGGTCGCAACCTGTTCGACGATATCGTGGACACCGAGCTGCGCAGTGCACGCCGTATCCTCGATCAAAGCGAACACTGGGTGCTGTTCACCCCCGGAGCCGCGCGCTGGCCCGTCGAAGCTCACCTCGTCCCACGTCGCCACGTACGCGACATTGCGCATCTGACCGAGGAAGAACGTGAAGAACTGGCTGACCTCTACCTGCATTTGCTACAGGCAGGTAATCGCTTCTTCGTCAACCCGGACGGTTCGGCCATCGAGCTGCCGTACATCGCGGCCTGGCATCAGGCGCCAATCGGACCTGAAGGCGACGAACTGCGCCTGCACCTGGAGTTCTTCTCATTCCTGCGCGCGCCGGGCAAACTGAAGTACCTGGCTGGTTCGGAATCAGGTATGGGTGCGTGGATTTCCGACACGTCTCCCGAAAAGATCGCTGACCGTTTCAAGGAGGTGTGGTGATATGACCACCCCACACACACCCGAGCAGGCTGACTCCATGCACGAGGGCGGCTCAGCCAAGACAGAGGACCTCACGTTCAACGACCCCTTGACATTTGACGAGGGGGCCCTCGCCGCGCGCACCCTGTTCCGCGAAACATTCAACGCAGATGCGGATGGCGTGTGGCACGCACCTGGCCGTGTCAACATCATCGGTGAGCACGTGGATTACAACGGTGGCATCTGTCTGCCGATCGCGCTGCCACACCGTGCATTTATCGCTGCCACACCGCGATCTGACCGCCACGTACGCCTCGTGTCTCCGCAGACGCGCGACCATATCGACGAGTTCGACCTCGACACCGTTGACCGGCGCGGGACTGACGGCGAAGTATCCGGCTGGGCTGCGTACCTTGTGGGCGTGGCATGGGCCCTGGAGCAGGCCGGCTTTGGGCCGCTGCGCGGCTTCGATGCGGCGCTGCATTCCTGTGTGCCTCTGGGTGCAGGACTGTCGTCTTCTGCCGCTTTGGAATGCGCGATGGCCGTGGCGATCAACGACATGGAAGACCTCAACCTGCTCGGTGGTGACGATGATGATGCGGGCCGCGCACTCCTGGTGGATGCCGCACGGCGCGCTGAAAACGACATTGCGGGCGCCAATACAGGCGGGCTGGATCAGTCTGCATCGATGCGCTGCACGAAGGGACACGCACTGGAGCTTGACTGCCGCGATATGTCCGTGCGGTCGATCCCATTTGACCTGGCTCACGACCACCTGGCACTCCTGGTGATCGACACGCGCGCCGTGCATTCGCATGTAACCGGCGAATACGCCCAGCGCCGACAGGCCTGCGAAGAGGCCGCAGGCATCCTTGGTGTCGATCTGCTGGCCGACATCGACGATGAACAAGCGGCATTGGATCAGCTGCCTGGCGAGGTGATGCGCGCTCGCGTGCGTCACGTTCTGACGGAGATTGATCGCACACGCACGTTCATTGACGAGCTGGCTTCCGGCTCGCTCGTCGGTGAGCGGCTGGATCGCTGCGCCGCGCTCTTGGACGCGTCCCATGACTCGCTGCGTGATGACTATGAGGTGACCTGTCCGGAACTGGATGTGGCCGTCGATGCGGCGCGAGCCAGTGGAGCACATGGCGCACGCATGACAGGTGGCGGTTTCGGCGGCTCGGCGATCGCCCTCGTCGATGAGTCTGCTGCGCGAGACGTGGCCCGGGCTGTCGCTGATGCCTTTGCTGAGCACGGCTTCGAAGCGCCGCAGTTCCTGATCGCTACGCCTGAAGAACCTGCAGGAAAAGTCGCTGAGTAACGTGGCGCGTCACAGGGGTCGTCAGTACCTCGATCAGTGGCTGAAATACCGCGGCGGCCCTTGTGGTGGCGAATCGTCGACAGATGTGACATTCGACCAGCCGTGGCAGCTGAAAACTCCCACAATGGCACAATCAGATCTATGAGTGATGAAACCCCATGGCTGATTGTGGGGCTGGGAAATCCCGGCGCCCAGTATTCGCGCACCCGTCACAATGTCGGTCACATGGTGATCGATGCTCTGGCGGGACGATGCAGTGCGACCCTGACCGCACACAAGAGCGGGACGCACATGGCGAGTATCCGCCTGGGCATCAGACCAGGGGGCGCGCCAGGACCGCAAGTTCTCGTGGCCACATCCGATTCATACATGAATACGTCGGGTCGCTCGATCAGTGCGTTGGCTCGCTTCGCACACATAGCGCCCGACCGTATCCTCGTCATTCACGATGACCTCGACCTGCCCGAACACGACCTGCGTCTGAAATTTGACGGGGGAGAAGGCGGCCACAATGGCCTGAAATCGCTCAGTCAGTGTCTGGGGACGCGGGCTTACCACCGGTTGCGTGTCGGAATCGGCAGGCCTCCGGGCAGGCAGGACCCTGCAGACTACGTTTTGGCACAGCTTTCAGCGCGCGACCGCACTGAGTGGGACGTGACAGTGGAAAAGGCCGCTGACGTGATTGAAGACGTGGCACTAAACGGTTTCCCGGAGGCCCAACAGCGCCTGCATTCGCATAGCTCGCCGCAGTAAAATCCTTTGTGTTTGCGCCATCGCAGTGATTCCGCCCGCCCACTGAGCGCCCTCGCCACATGTACCCATCCCAGTGAAACATGAGGAAGATGTCATGAAATTGAACGGCTTGATGGACCTGATCGGAGCCGACCAGGCAGTTCAACAATTCGCCACTTCACTGTCACGGTCCCTGAGCGGCACCATCGTCGCCCCGCAAGGCATTCGACCCGGCATGTACGCCCTCGCATCGCGCGAAAGGCTCATTGACGAGGCGGACCCGTCCACCGTTGGACCTCTGATCATCATCACGGCATCGGGGCGAGAAGCCGAAAGGCTGACTGACGCATTGTCTGCATGGGTGCCGAATGTGGGCATGTTCCCCTCGTGGGAAACCCTGCCGCATGAGCGACTGTCACCCCAGGTGGACACGATGGCCCAACGTATCGCCATCTTGCGCCGGCTGACACACCCGGATCCAACCGACCCGGCGACCGCGCCACTGTCCATTGTTGTCATGCCGGTCCGCGCATTCCTCCAACCTGTCATCCACGGGCTGGCCGACCTGGAGCCGGTGCGCGTCAAAGTAGGGGACATGGTGGATCTGCCCAGCATGGTTGACCGTCTGACACAACTGGGATACGAACGCGTGGATATGGTGGAGGCACGCGGACAGGTCAGCGTCCGAGGCGGCATCCTCGACGTTTTCCCACCTCAGGAAGCACACCCTTTACGCGTCGAACTGTGGGGCGATGAGGTTGACGAGATTCGCTGGTTCTCCATGGCTGACCAGCGCACCCTCGGCGCAGCTACCGACGGCCTGTGGGCGGTGGCGTGTCGAGAACTCTTGCTAACCGACGAGGTCCGTGAAAAGGCACGCCATGCTGCTGACACCCTGCCGGGCGCGGCGCAGATTCTGGAACTGGCCAGTGAAGGGATCTACAGCGCAGGCCTGGAGTCTCTGGCCCCTGCTTTGGTGGAGCGCATGGACACCGTCCTTGACATCGCTCCCGAGAGCAGCGTGCTCATCATGGATGAGCCGGAGCGGGTGCGTGCCCGCGCAGCCGACCTTGTGTCAACCACCGAGGAATTCCTCCAGGCAGCATGGACCGCAGCGGCCGATGGTGGCACTGTTCCACTGGAAGCGCGCGACGCTTCGTTCCGTGACGTGGACGAAGTGTGGCAGGCTTCCGGACTTGCGCGGTGGGAGGTCTCCTCACTGGCGCCGGCAGAACTGGCCGATGCGCTGATCGCTGTCGAGGATGACCGAGGTGTGGATACGGACGACGAGCCGGGTGCTTTGCAGACCCACGAGGCGCACGCCGTGGTGGTCTCACCGACACTGATGGCAGTCGGTGCTCGAGAAGTACGCCCATATCGCGGTGACTTTGATCGAGCGTGCGCCGATTTGGCTGAGCTGTCACACGCCGGGTGGAACATGGTGGTGACCACTCAAGGCCCTGGGCCCGGGCGACGAATCGCCTCGATACTGAACGATGCGCACGTGCCGGCGCGAGTGGTAGAGGAGTTGACGCGCGCGCCTGAAGAAAGTGTCGTGCACGTGACGACCGCGCAAGCCGGCGCCGGGTTTGTAATGGCCGATCAGCACCTGGCAGTCCTTACTGAACAGGACCTGACTGGTCGCGTGGGAGCGACCACTCGCGATATGAGGAAGATGCCGTCGCGGCGCAGGAAGGGCGTCGATCCGCTGACACTGCACGCCGGCGACCTGGTTGTTCACGAACAGCACGGGATCGGACGCTTCCTCGAACTGGTCTCACGCACTGTGGGCAGGGGAGCGTCCGCCGTCACGCGCGACTACCTTGTCATTGAGTACGCTCCCTCGCGCAGGGGACAACCTGGGGACCGTCTGTTCGTGCCGACGAACTCGCTGGATCAGGTCTCCAAATACACGGGATCGGATCAGCCGACACTGACCCGGATGGGTGGGGCTGACTGGGCGAAGACCAAAGCCAAAGCTCGTAAAGCCGTCAAGGAAATCGCCGCTGAGCTGATCCGCCTGTACGCCGCGCGCCAGGCAACAAAAGGGCACGCGTTCAGCGCTGACACCCCCTGGCAGCGCGAACTTGAAGATGCGTTCCCATATGTGGAAACCCCTGATCAGCTCGTGACAATCGATGAAGTCAAAGCTGATATGGAAAAGCCCATGCCGATGGACCGGCTCCTGACAGGAGACGTGGGATACGGCAAAACCGAGATCGCTGTGCGCGCGGCGTTCAAAGCCATCCAGGACGGCAAGCAGGTTGCTGTGCTGGTTCCCACCACCTTGCTGGTCCAGCAGCACTATGACACCTTCAGCGCTCGCTATGCCGGTTTCCCCGTCACAATTGGGACACTGTCACGTTTTTCCACGCCGAAAGAAGCTGAAGAGGTCAAGGAGGCACTTGCGTCCGGTGGTATTGACCTGGTGATCGGCACACACGCCCTGCTGACGGGCATGGTCCGCTTCAAGGATCTGGGTCTAGTCGTCATTGACGAGGAGCAGCGTTTCGGTGTCGAGCATAAGGAGACACTCAAAGCGCTGCGCACTGATGTGGACGTGCTGTCCATGTCGGCAACACCTATCCCTCGAACACTGGAAATGGCGATTTCCGGTATCCGTGAAATGTCGATCCTGCAGACACCGCCAGAAGAGCGTCAGCCGGTTCTGACATTTGTGGGCGCATACACGGATGCGCAGGTTATCGCTGCAGTCCGGCGCGAGCTGCTGCGTGACGGGCAGGTGTTCTACGTCCATAACCGTGTCGAATCCATCAACACGGTGGCTGCTCACCTCAGCGAACTGGTACCCGAAGCGCGCATCCGTGTCGCTCACGGCAAACTGTCCGAACACGAACTTGAACGCGTCATCGTTGATTTCTGGAACCACGACTTCGACGTGCTGGTGTGCACGACAATCGTGGAAACCGGCCTGGATATTTCCAATGCAAACACCCTGATTGTGGACAGGGCTGACGCGTTCGGTCTGTCACAGCTGCACCAGCTGCGTGGCCGAGTGGGACGAGGGCGCGAACGCGCTTACGCTTACTTCTTTTACCCAGCTGACCGCACTCTTACCGAAACGGCCCATGAACGGTTGCGGACAATCGCCCAGTTCACGGATCTGGGCGCCGGGCTGCACGTTGCGCAAAAAGACCTCGAAATCCGCGGTGCCGGCAACCTGCTGGGTGGCGCGCAATCAGGTCATATCGAGGGCGTGGGGTTCGATCTGTACGTGCGTATGGTGGCTGACGCAGTGGCAACATTTAAAGGGGAGCGCCCCGCCGAACAGGTGGACGTGCGAGTGGATCTGGCCGTGGATGCGCATATTCCTGCCGAATATGTGACGAGCGAGCGCCTGCGGCTCGAGGTATACGCCAGGATTGCAGGCGTGAGCACGCCTGAACAGGAAAGCGATGTGCGCGATGAGCTGGCCGACCGATACGGCCCAATTCCTCCTCAGGTGGATTTGCTGTTCGACATTGCGCGACTGCGTGAGCGCCTGCGCCAGGTCGGTGTCGAAGAGGTCGCCACTCAGGGACGGTACATCAAGTTCGCACCCGTCGAACTTGCTGATTCACAGATGATGCGCCTGAAGCGGCTGCACCCTGGCGCAGTCATTAAGACTGCGGTGCGTCAGATCCTGGTTCCCATCCCAATGACCGCCCACATCGGTGGGCAGCCCTTGGCAGACAGCGCCCTCATCGAGTGGACGCTGAATGTCGTTGACACGATCATCGTGCCTTTCGCCGCCTCATCAGAAGGCGGCGCCCCCGGCGTTAAAGACCGGTGATCACTCCCCGCGAACATAGAAGCCCGACACCTTGAAACGCCGAGTGGTCGCGTGCATGCGACCACTCGGCGCAAGTACCTGGGTGAGTCGTCCTCGTTCATGAGCGAGGGGAGCGGGACTTCTCACCCCTTGGTGCGGCACATCGGTCAACGTGACGTAGAATAGACACGCACAAGACCTAAGGAGGATCTCGGTGGCACAAAAACGGGGAATAGCTGGCTTCGTTGCAACTCTTGCCGGGCTGGCACTCGTCATTACGGGATGTTCAGCTCACCCAGGCGCGGCGGCGCGAATCGGAGACCACAACATCAGCGAAGAAACCGTCACGGAAGTTGCCACTGCACTTCCCGATGTTGTGGCACAGCGAGTCAGTCGCGTGGATGCGCTCAGGCTCCTGACGTCCAGCTATTTCCAGAATCGCATGGGACACGACAAAGACGTGACGTTTACTGACGACCAGGTTCTTGACCTCATGAAGCAAGTAGCTGCATCTCGTGGTCTTGAAGCCCCGGAAAATGTACCCGCCAGCGTCCTCGACGTCTTCAGAGGAGAGATGGTCCTGCAGCAGCTGCAGGTCGACGGCAATGATCTCCAGACGATCCAGCAGGAACTGGAACAGTACTACACGAAGGAAAAAATCGACATTAACCCGCGGTACTACACCGCCCAGGCGAACACAAAGCAGGCCAGCACGCTTGCCGACATCGTGACACCCGCAGATGTCAAGGCGCCGAAGAGCGACGGGGATGCATCGACTGACACAGACAGCCAAAGCGGCCATACCCACTAAAATTTAAAACGTGAGACATACCTCGATGCACGCTGCGCGGCTCACGCCGAATGAGGGACCAATGTCGCTCAAGTGCAGGTCAACACGTACACGTGAAGGTCACGAGCACGTTTTTCGAGCATCAGGGGTGTGTTTTACAACCGTTGCGTACTACTGTGAGACGCGACAGCTCCACGCACACAATCACGAAGGAGAATGACGTGGCAAGGATTGAGACAATCGGGGCACGCGAAATCCTCGACTCTCGAGGCAACCCGACCGTAGAGGTCGAGGTTCTGTTGGAGGACGGCACCGTTTCCCGCGCATCCGTTCCCTCCGGTGCATCAACCGGTGCCTTCGAGGCGGTCGAACGTCGCGATGGCGACAAGGATCGTTACATGGGCAAGGGCGTACAGGACGCTGTCGATGCAGTGACCGAGGTGATCGGCGCTGAGCTGATCGATGAGGACGCAACCGACCAGCGCGTCATCGACGAGGCCATGCTGGACCTCGACGGAACCGACAACAAGGGCAAGCTGGGCGCAAACGCCATCCTGGGTGTGTCGCTCGCAGTGGCCAAGGCTGCCGCAGAGTCTGCCGGACTGCCCCTGTACCGTTACCTGGGCGGCCCGAACGCACACGTTCTGCCTGTCCCGATGATGAACATCCTCAACGGCGGCTCTCACGCAGACACCAACGTGGATATTCAGGAATTCATGATTGCCCCAATCGGCGCTCCGACCTTCCGTGAAGCACTGCGCTGGGGTGCAGAGGTCTACCACACCCTCAAGGGCGTCATCAAGAGCCGTGGCCTGTCCACCGGCCTGGGTGACGAGGGCGGCTTCGCCCCCAACCTTGAGTCCAACTCGGCAGCACTCGACCTGATCGTGGAAGCCATCGAAAAGGCCGGTTACAAGCCGGGCGCAGACGTGGCACTAGCACTGGATGTTGCCTCCACCGAGTTCTTCGCTGATGGCATGTACCAGTTCGAGGGTGAAGGCCGCTCCACTGACTACATGGTGTCCTACTACGAGAAGCTCATCTCTGACTACCCGCTGGTCTCCATCGAAGACCCGTTGTCAGAAGACGAATGGGACGCATGGAAGTCACTGACCGCTCAGATCGGTGACCGTGTTCAGCTGGTGGGCGACGACCTGTTCGTCACCAACCCCGATCGCCTGCGCAAGGGCATCGAGATGAACGTGGCTAACGCACTGCTGGTCAAGGTCAACCAGATCGGCTCCCTGACCGAGACGCTGGATGCCGTTGAGGAAGCACACCGCAACGGATACCGCACGATGACCTCGCACCGCTCCGGCGAGACCGAGGATACGACGATCGCTGATCTTGCTGTTGCCACCAACTCCGGTCAGATCAAGACCGGTGCTCCGGCACGTTCAGAGCGTGTCGCCAAGTACAACCAGCTGCTGCGCATTGAAGAAGAGCTTGCTGAAGCAGCCGTGTACGCAGGCGCATCGTCGTTCCCACGCTTCAAGGCCTGAGAACACTGAAGCCCTGACGGCTTATTTTTTTAATGTGCGCCGAGTGGTCGCTTGCATGCGACCACTCGGCGCACAGCTGTTTCACGGGAATATGACCAGAACGACTGTGACATGCCGCAAGCGGATCGCCCGGCTCGAAGTGTTTTAAGGCACGATGAGAACATGGCTGATTCGTCGCATCATGATCCGAGGCGCCCTCACGCGCCTCGTCGACGCACTTCTGGTGCGTCACGCCCCTCGTCGACGCCAGCCAGCCAGCAGCGTCGCTCTCGCCCAATCCGGCGATCCCATGGAGATCAAACGGATTCACATAGCGACAGCCAGATATCTACTCGGCCCTCTCTCGGCGCAGTAAACGACAGGGCAGATGAATCGCGTGAGTCGGGCGCCGAAGCGAGTCAGGATTCGCCGAAGGGCCGCTTCCATTCGGATCGCCTGCGCCGCATCGGCCTGGCGGGACCCCGCCTGAAAACAGGAGGCTCGGACTCTTCACGCTCAGCATCTGTCGCATCACGTTTTCGCCGGAACCGTCAACCGGACGCGGCGACGAAGACGAAGGAACGTAGTGGCGGACGGGGCGCAAAGACAGCACGCAGTGACGCTTCGTCGCGCAACATCTCTTTCGGCGGACTGACAATTTCGGTCCGATTCCTCGCAATCAGCATCATGGCTGCGCTGCTTGCTGTCCTACTCATTCCCTCCGCGTACCAATGGTTCAGGCAGAGCCAGGACCTGAAAGATATGCAGGTGCGTGTCGAACAGGCCAGGGAACGCAACGCCGAGCTTCACGAACAGCTCGACTTATGGAAGGACCCGACGTACGTGGCATCGCAGGCCCGCTCACGCCTCGGATATGTCCAGCCGGGAGAAACCCAGTACACGGTCAAGGACCCAGGGCCAGGATACGAGGATGCCTCCTCGCAGGAAAACGACAAACGAGGCCCGGATAAGCCGTGGATTCAGGTTCTTGCCCAATCGGTCATCGATGCGGACAACCCTGAAGAAGCAACCCACGACGCCAAAGACCAGACTCCACTGAACTTCAGTCAATCAGGAGACGAGAAATGAACATCCACGGCAGCGACACTGACGCAAGGCAGTTGCCGGAGCTGTCGCCGGCCACCGAAAAGGACCTGGAAGTGGTGCGCGAACAGCTCGGACGCTTGCCGCGTGGAGTGGATTCTATCGGCGCCAGATGTGTGTGCGGACGGCCCACCGTTGTCGTGACTCGCCCGCGCCTGGATGACGGTACGCCTTTCCCGACGACTTTCTACCTTACGTGCCCACCGATCGTGCGTGGATGCTCCACGCTGGAAGCAGAGCATGTGATGGAAGACCTCAATGAGTGGATCAGGATTGACGAGGACGCTGCCAGGCACTACCGCGATGCTCACAACTCCTATATCGCTTTTCGTCGGACGCTGGGTGAAGTGCCGGAGATCGACGGCGTATCTGCCGGTGGCATGCCAACTCGCGTGAAATGTCTGCACGCGCTTGTCGCGCACTCCCTCGTCGCAGGCCCCGGAGGCAACCCGGCGGGCGACAAAGCACTCGAAATCCTTGCCGAGCGCAATCTGTGGCAGTCTGACCGCTGCATGTGCTAGACGAGTCGCGACAATACGATGGCCTGCAGCGAGGCATCCACGCCGCCTTCAAACGTGACACAATGAGCGCCGTGACTATGACTGAACCAGAACAGCTGCGCCACCCTCGGCGTGTGGCAGCCATCGACTGCGGAACCAACTCAATCAGGCTCCTGATCGCAGACGTTGAGCGAGACGATACGGGATCTGTGCGGATGTGGGACATCACGCGCCTGATGCGGATCGTTCGTCTGGGCTACAACGTTGATAAGACAGGGCGTCTCGACCCCGACGCAATTGAACGCACGCTGGAAGCGGTGCGAGAATACGCGGAGCTTATTAAGCGTCACAATGTGGATTCCGTGCGTTTTGTGGCGACTTCGGCTAGCCGAGATGCGCAGAACCGCGATGTTTTTGTCGACGGGGTGCGTGAACTGCTCAACGTGGAGCCTGAAGTGGTGCCCGGCGAGGAAGAGGCCGCTTTGTCCTTTGCTGGAGCGATGAGCGCGTTGGATTCTCAGGCGAGGCGTCCGGCACTGGTGGTGGACATTGGTGGTGGCTCCACTGAGCTGGTCATCGGCACAACAGGCGTCGAACAGGCGATCTCGCTCAACATGGGGTCTGTGCGAGTGACGGAACGTTTCTTCGCGCACTGTGACTCTGAGCAGGGGATTGATCCGCAGGCCGAAGCCGAGGCCACCCGGTGGATCGACGAGCAGCTGGATCGTGCTGCCTCGGTCATTGATTTTGGCGCAGTGGGAACATTGGTGGGCGTCGCCGGCACGGTGACGACTATTGCCGCGCAGGCGCTGGGCTTGGATCGCTACATGCCTGAACGCATCCACGGTGCCGTGTTCACGATGGACGAGGGGGAACGCGCCATCCGCTTCATGATCGATCAGCCTGTCAAGGTCAAGGCTGCTCTGGGGTTCATGCCGAAAGGACGCGAAGACGTGATCGCCGCCGGCGCACTGATCTGGTCCCGCATTTGTGCGCGAGTAGTCGCGTGTACGCGACCACTCGGCACAATCGATCGCTGGGTGACGTCCGAGCACGACATTTTGGACGGGATCGCCTTGTCTCAGGTGAAGGAGTAGACGCTCAGCAGGTGTTCAGTGCGCCGGCGGCGTAAACCGCGCAGTGCTGACCAAGTCTGGGTCTGTGCCGCGATCGCTCAGCGTCGGATCGCCGTGCTCGGACGTTCAGTGCTGATTTGACGCGTGCGCTCCACGGGCGCGCACGCTTGTACGCTGGTGCAGGGCAATAGCCCCCAACAACGCGGCAGCAAATGTACCGAGAATCACGCCGAAGCGAGCATGGAACACTTCGGTTTCGCCCGGGAACGCAAGCCCGGCTACCAGCATCGCGACCGTGAATCCGATGCCGGCCAGCATGCCGATCGCGGCAATGTCGGGCAGGTCCACTCCGTTGCCCAAGCGCAGGCGGGTGTAGCGCGTCAGAATAGCGACCGACCCCCAGATGCCGATCAGCTTGCCCAGCGGCAGTGCGACTGCGACGGAAATAGTGATTGGGTCGGTTAGCGCTGCGCTCAGGCCCCCCTCGCCACCCATGACGGGTACGCCAGCGGCGAAGAATGCGAAAACGGGAAGAGCCAGGCCCGCTGACCACGGACTGAGCTTCTCATCAAACTCGTGAGTGAGCTGGCGGTTCCTGATGCGTTTGGCAGGCACAACCATGCCCAGGCAGACACCTGCGATCGTCGCGTGAACGCCGGAGTTCAGCATGAGTGCCCACGCCACCACAGCCAAAGGTATGAGCAGCCACCACTTGGCGATCTGGCGCTGCACCAGGAAACCAAAGACCACGATCGTCAGCAGTGCTCCGCCCAGCGCCAGCCAGTTCAGGCCAGATGAATAGAACACTGCAATGACGATGATGGCCAGCAGATCGTCGACAACTGCCAAAGTCAGCAGGAAGGTTCTCGCGGCAGGTGGGAGGCCTCGTCCAAAGATCCCCAGGAGTGCCACCGCGAAGGCAATATCAGTTGCAGTTGGCACGGCCCACCCGTGGAAGTGATCGGAACCAGTGATGGTTTGGATCAGCACATAGATGGTGGCAGGTCCGACCATGCCGAAAGCGGCCGCCAACATGGGTAGTGCCGCTTCCCGGATGTCACGCAGCGGTCCGGTCACAAAATCTGACTTCAACTCCAGGCCGACAACGAAGAAGAAGATGGTGAGCAGTCCGTCGGCCGCCCATTCGTGCACTGACAGATGCAGCCCGAGCGATTCAGGGCCAAATTCATAGTGCGAAATAGCGCTGTAGATCGGTTCCCAGGGGGAATTTGCCAGGAAGAGAGCGATGAGTGCAACGACAATGAGCAGCAAACCGGTTCGCGTCTCGTCAGCGAGGAGTCGCGGAATGGCTTGGAAAGCATTGCGAATACGGTGCCCCACACTCGCGTTCGACGAGGATGCATAAACTCGTTTGCGCGGCAGAGCTGACACCAAAATCGGCGGGCGCTGCTGAAGTCGCGCACCGGGGAAGTTGTGACGCGAACGATGCACAATCCCATCACTGCGATACGGGATTCGAGGCGTGTTGCGCTTTTCGCGTGTGGCTCCACCGGTGGAGGTAGTTTCTTCAGACGAGCCGAGAGTCATTCGTATCGAACCTTCCTTCGCGACGAGGAACCGCTGTGATGGAGATGTGGCTACCTTCGATCATAAGGCACAGGCAATGTGTGGGTAATGCGTTGTCGAGGCGTGGGCGCGGCTCGTGTGGGATGACGGCCGGAAGTGCGTGTAAACTAGGCACGCTGCCGTCACGAGCCATGAGCCAGGCTTGTGAGGTTGGCATGCCCCCATGGCCCAATTGGCAGAGGCAATCGACTTAAAATCGATGTGTTGTCAGTTCGAATCTGACTGGGGGTACGGAGTCGGGCACGCAAGCGGCAGAAATGATGCTCGCCGGGTCTTTGCCGGACGCGGCAGGTTCATTGACGAGGGAGTCCCATGCGAATTCTGACTCGGAAACTCTTCTGTGGAGAGCTGGCCTTGGATTGGTGAAGGGCGAGAGGCGCGCCGAAAGGGATCGCCAGATCTCGCTGTCGGCTCAATAAGAAAGACCCCGATGGGCTAGCGGTCGGGCCGCAAACGTGAAAACCTTAAGACAGGTAGTAGTGGGTCAGTCTGTTTCCGGCAACGCCTGTTCCCGGGGCGCGCTGGCCAGAAGGAGGCACAATGTCCAACCCCGTGTTGAAGAAGCTGGTGAAAGACGAGACGCGCTCGGCGCAGACCACTCCAGCTGGCTATCCAGGAATGCCAGGGTATGCCCCCGGCAACAGCGGATATACCAATTACCAGTCGCAGCAGTACGCTGATCCTTACGCCCATCAGGCTGGCGCTGGCGCTTCGGCCGGCACTGCAACGCAGCAGGGGTACCCTCGTTACCCTCAGCAGGCGGACCAGTTTGAGGAATTTGAGCAGCGTTACAACCAGCCGTCTGCTGATGCGGTGGATCGTGGCCGACTGACAATCGACGATGTCATCGTCAAGACCGGAATCCTTTTTGGGATTCTGCTTGTCGCAGCTGCCGGAGCATGGGCTGTCACGCGTGCCAACCCGTCGATGGGGCTTGGTTTGATGTTTGGCGGCCTGGCCGTCGGATTCGTGCTGGCT
The DNA here is from genome assembly GCF_056583835.1 of Pauljensenia sp. C0254C2. Classification (NCBI taxonomy): domain Bacteria; kingdom Bacillati; phylum Actinomycetota; class Actinomycetes; order Actinomycetales; family Actinomycetaceae; genus Pauljensenia; species Pauljensenia sp. C0254C2. Next base: position 7,363 of record NZ_JBWPJO010000019.1, on the reverse strand, counting down.
TTGATTATTTCGTTCTCACGTTCACCGAAGCCGGGACTGACGATGGTGTACGCAGCTGCTGAAGGCCTCGCGCTGGGCGGCGTGTCATCAGTCATGGAAATCGTGTATCCCGGGATCGTCCTTCAGGCGGTTGTGGGTACTCTGAGCGTTTTTGGCGTCACACTGGCTCTGTATGCGTCTGGCAAAGTTCGCTACTCATCGAAGATGGCCAGGTTTGCCATGATTTCTCTGTTCGGCATCATCACCTTCTCGATCGTGTCGTTCCTGCTCAACATCACCGGCGTGCTCGACTCGTCACTGCGCTCCATCACGGTTATGGGAATCCCGCTGGGGGTCTTCATCGGTGTCTTCTGCGTCTTCATCGGCGCGATTTGCCTGATTGGTGATTTCGAGGTGGCCAAGGTGGCCGTCGAGCAGGGGGCTCCTTCAAAGTTTGCCTGGACATGCGCATTCGGGCTGATGGTGACTCTCGTGTGGATGTATCTGGAGATTCTGCGCCTCCTGTCATACTTCCGCGAGTAGACTCGCTTTCATCATTACACGTCACAGTAAGGACAACGCACTATGGAAAACGTTCACGTCGAAGGCGAGTTTGGACGCAAGCCGACTGTCGCATTCACAGATGCACAGCCCTCCGATGAGCTGCTGATTGAAGTGCTGCGCGCGGGTGATGGCCAGGAAGTGGAGCCGGGCGACACGATTCAGTGCCATTACCTGGGCCAGGTGTGGAACGGACAGGTTTTTGACAACTCCTATGACCGAGGCCAGGCACTGAGCTTCCAGATCGGTGTGGGAATGGTGATCCGCGGATGGGATGATGGCCTGGTCGGGCAGCGTGTTGGCTCACGCGTCTTGCTGTCAATTCCGGCAGAATACGGGTACGGCGACCACGGGGTACCGCAGGCAGGTATCCAAGGTGGAGACACCCTGGTCTTCGTGACTGACATTCTGGGAGTGCACTAGCACCACCTTGAGGCATCATCGATACGTCTCAATTCACTGGGTCCTTGCGGACACATCCGCAAGGACCCTTTTGATTTAAAAGACTGAGACCTCGGCTGAGATCAGAGCGACCCGAGCAGCAGCGCCAGCTTCAGGAACGGGACTTCAGAACGGGGCACGCATAGCCCGTGCGTGAATGGCACTGATAACCATCGGGGTTCTTAAACAGGTAGCCCTGGTGGGAATCCTCTGCGAACCAGAACTGCCCGCCATCGGCCGCCGTCGCAATATGGGTGGTAATGGCTCCGAAGCCATGCTCACTGATTGTGTCGTGGTAGGCCTCGCGCGTGCGCACGGCAAGGTCGTACTGCTCATCAGTGGTCGTCCAGATCGCCGAATGGTACTGATGGCCAATATCGCCGCCCTGACGGTCCCCCTGCGTGGGATCGTGAATTTCAAAAAACGTGGCAATGATCTGGCCGGTGGAAATCTTCGACGTGTCATACACGACGCGCACAGTCTCGAGATGCCCGGTTCCGCCGGCACACACCTGCTTGTAAGTTGGATGATCAGCATGCCCGCCCATGAAGCCGACGGCAGTGGCCACAACCCCCGGTGTTTCCCAGAAAATCTTTTCGACTCCCCAGTAGCAGCCAGCAGCGAAATAGATCAGCTCCTGGCCCTCTCCAGGTTCCATATCCAGCGGAGTTCCCAGGACAACGTGACGGTTCGGATCATCATGCACATTGATGGCGTTGTGGAACTCAAACATTGTGGCTCGCTTTCTCTTGGTGCCGATATTGTCTCATTGCCGTACGCAAATGCCCACCCGCTTCCCCTTAATTGCGCTGAGAGCATGAATGTCGCGTAGACTATCGTGCGACATTTAACCTGCGCTTCACGCTGTCCTCGCACACATCTCGCGATGAGAACCGTCTCTAACTGGCACGTGCCGCCTCGGATCAGGGGCACCGTGCATATTTGACGAGGTGGGCCACGCTCGCCCCGCGACGCGAACTGCGCCAGCCAGATGCAGGTTGACTGTTGACGCTCCACTGAAAGTGAGGATCACCATGGCGCAAAGCCACGACACGCGGTATACCGAACGGCTGAATAACTGGATGGGCAAATGGCCACGACGCCGCTCCCATTCATCGTCTCGCGACCACGACGAAGTCGTGAGCTTCCATGAGCCTGATGTCTCGCCTCGGTCTCGTGACGCAAGCGAGGGCGTGACATGGTCTGTGCGTGTGGCTGCAGCATGGTCGTGGCGCCTCCTGATCATTATCGCTGCCGTTGCCGTCGTGGCGTGGGGAGCGGTCCAACTGTCCCTGATTGTCTTTCCGGTTGCGATTGCCGTCCTTCTGACAGTCCTGCTGGAGCCGCTGGTGCGCTTCCTGCACGTCAAGGTTCGCCTTCCGCAGACAGCCGCAGCTGCCACCGGATTGGTCGTCGCCCTCCTCGTCGTCGTGACAATCATCGCTGGAGCCGCCGGACAACTCATCCGGCAGGTCCCATCCCTTGTCTCCAAAGCCTCCCAAGGCCTCGATAAAGCGGTCGAATGGGTATCTAACGGCCCGTTCGGACTTGAGACGGCCACCATTGAACAGGGCATCGAGACAATCCGCACAGAAGTCACCCAGTTCTTGAGCGCACACTCCTCGGCCCTCGCAACAGGCGCACTGAGCCTGACGAGCTCTCTTGCGTCAGTTCTAACCGGATCCCTCATTATGTTGTTCTGCCTGTTCTTCTTCATGCGCGAAGGCAGGCGGATCTGGCTGTGGGTGGTGCGCCTGTTCCCGGCGCCAGCGCGCCGCCCGGTCCACGAATCAGCGATCCGCGGATGGGTCACCCTGTCGGCATACGTGCGCACGCAGATCAAAGTTGCCGCAATTGATGCAATCGGTATCGGTATCGGTGCGTGGGCACTGGGCGTGCCGATGGCGATCCCCATCACCGTGCTTGTCTTTTTCGGCTCGTTCATCCCGATCGTTGGCGCCCTGGTGTCTGGAACCATTGCCGTCCTCGTTGCCCTGGTGGATCAGGGTGTGGCGCGCGCACTGTTCATGCTGCTGATCATCCTCGCCGTCCAGCAGATCGAAGGTAATATTCTGCAGCCCTGGCTCATGTCCTCTGCAGTATCCCTGCACCCAGTCGCCGTCCTGCTGGTTGTGGCAGGTGCCGGCGCGGTCGCCGGCATTCCCGGCGCTCTTTTCGGCGTGCCGATCGCAGCATTCCTGAACTCAACGTTCCTTTACCTGCACGGATATGACCCCATACCCGCCCTTCGCGATCAGGAGGACAGACCTGGAGGCCCGCCAGGAATGTTGGATGAGATGGTCGCGCAGTCCTATGCCTCTGATGATGACGAAGACGGTGACGGCATCAAGGACAACAAGAACGAAGCCGTCAAGTCAGATTCAGACGAGGATACTTCCCATAGCGGCAGCCACGCTGACGCTCACGATTCTCACGCTGACGATGATCGAGCGCAGGGTGACAGCAACGAAATTGCTGCGGCCCGGGGTGGATCATCCAGCGACGAGGGCGACCCAGCAGGCTCATCCTCCTCAACGCGGTGAGCTGACGCCTCGAGCAAGCGTTGATGCGCTCGGCGATCACGCTGAGCCGGCATCGACGCGGTGAACCAAAACTCTAATTAAACGTTCACTCGCAGGCTGGCAGGTGCATGCGCGTGGGCCCTTCATATAGCAAACTCCCCGAAAGAGACGGTTGAACACAGTCAGCCGCTCTTTCGGGGAGCACCCGTCTGGAGAGTAATTATCCTTCTTGTCCGTAAGGCACACACTCGAGAATTTCAACCTCGATGGTCTTACCGTTGGGCGCCTCATAGGTCAGCTTGTCGCCAGGCTTATGTCCCATCACCGCTGCACCCAGCGGTGCGCGAGCGGAGAACACCTGGATACCCAGATCGCCGCCGGCATCGCGTGAGCCGAGCAGGAACTTCTGCTCACGGCCAGCCACCGTTGCAGTGACGACCATTCCAGGCTCCACCACGCCATCGTTGGCGGGAGTTTCTCCCACCTCCGCATGCTCGAGCATCTCCTGAAGTGCGAGGATACGCGTTTCGTTCATGGACTGCTCATTTCGGGCAGCATGGTAGCCGCCGTTCTCCCTCAAATCGCCTTCCTGGCGAGCCGCATCGATCAGTTTGGCGATCTCCGGGCGACGCTGCTCGATTCTCTCAGTCAGCTCTGCCTTGAGGGCATCATATTGGGCTCGTGTCAGCCACTGAGTGTCCGCCATGGTTCCTTCCTTTCAATGAAAAAGTCCGGCACCGTGGTGTGGTGCCGGAGCGACAAAACGATGAACTGGGGTCAGTGTAACAATAAGAGCGACTAAAGCCATATCCAAAGCGGCGAAAGTCTCGTTTTCATCTCCGGACGAAACGGCGCATGGGCCACCCTCGTCAATGATGACAAAACAATCAACGCCGCTGGTGGCACACGCTTAAGCAGTCAGGACCGCGATGTACACGGCGACGCATTGACACGCCCACGCCAGGATCGTGAACGAGTGGAAGATCTCATGGAAACCAAACCACTTGGGCGAGGGATTCGGCCATTTCGTCGCATAGACGAGGGCACCCAGTGTATACAGCAAACCACCTGCAATGACGAGCCACACGACGGCGGGGCCACCACCAGACCACAGAGCGGGCAGATACCATATGGCGGTCCAGCCCAACACAACGTACAGCAGCGTTGCCAGCCAGCGGGGCGCTGCCGGCCACAACAGGTTAATGAGAATGCCTGCGATGGCACCTGTCCACACGATCGAGAGCAGAACAACCTGATCATGCGGGGACAGGAGGGCGACAGCCAGCGGTGTGTAGGTGCCGGCGATCAGCAGGAAAATGTTTGAATGGTCGAGTCTGCGCCATAGCGTCTCCCATTTGGGAGCCCAGTAGAAACGGTGGTAAAGCGCCGAGATGCCGAACAGGATGAGCGATGCGGCAAGGTAGACAGCCGAGGCCCATGTAGTCGCTGTGGTAGGTGCCAGGCACACGAGAACGATCGAGGCGGCCAGTGACAGGGGAGTGGCGACCAGATGGAGCCATCCGCGAAAGTGCGGCTTGACGCTAATGAGCTGTTCTGGAACCCACTGGGTGGGGTGAATAGATGCAATCTTCATGTCTGACATCTCTCCTTACCGAACTCGCATTCTCGCAGGGACAGTGACGCGTTGGTGGGGGCCGCGGGGCGCCGCGGTGGCGCTGTGATGGGGCCGTGATGACCACCCCGCCCTCTTCCCTACGATACCGTAAGTTAGGTAGTGGGACCGCCACAATCTCCATAGGCGAAATCCACGGGGCAATCCTTCGCCCTCTGAGTTCGAGGCGTGAGGTATACAGTTGGTGCAAGAACATATGGGAGGTCCCGATGGCGCAATGGAATTTGCTCTACGACCTGTATGAACGGCGAGTACGCTCTGAAATCGCTCATGGGTCGATTCCCCGTCACGTCGGGGTCATCTTGGATGGAAACCGCCGCTGGGCGCGCTCCATTGGAACCACAGCGTCTCACGGTCACCGCGCCGGTGCCGGGAAAATTGCAGAATTTTTGGAGTGGGCCGAAGAGGTCGGAGTTGAGATCGTCACGCTATGGATGCTCTCTACCGACAATCTGGAGCGCGATCAGCATGAGATCGACGAGCTTTTTGACATTATTGGGCAGGCCGTGCGCGCCTTGGCCGCTCAGCGTCGCTGGAAAATCGGTGTTGTCGGTGATTTGTCACTGCTCAGCGAGGATCTTGCCGACGAGTTGCGCAGCGCCCAGGACGCGACGAAAGATATGGATGGCCTGAGCGTCAACATCGCGGTTGGCTACGGCGGGCGTCATGAGATTGCTGATGCGGTGCGCTCTTTGCTGCGAGATGCGGCTGCTCAGGGGCGCACGCTGGAAGAAGTTGCTGATTCGCTCACTGACGAGGACATCACGAATCATCTGTACACCAAGGGGCAGCCTGATCCGGACCTTGTGATTCGCACCTCGGGTGAGCAGCGGCTGTCCGGCTTTATGATCTGGCAGAGTGTTCACACCGAGTTGTACTTCTGTGAGGCGTACTGGCCTGACTTCCGACGCGTCGATTTTCTGCGCGCGCTACGCTCCTATGCGCAACGTGAACGGCGTATGGGGCGTTGATTGCGCGCAGGCGAGCTAGTCGTTCAGCTCCGACTCGCTCAGCTCCGACAGCCACGGTGGGTTGGCGCCGGCACGCGAAACAGTGATATCTGAAATTCGTGAGGCTCGCGTCAAAATCTTCATTGCGGTCGCCTCGTCAAGGGTCCGCAACGCTTCGCGCGCGTCAGCCCCCACGAGGCCAAGACCCCACAGTGCGTCAATAATGCCGCCGGTGAACGAATCACCCGCGCCGACAGTATCAACCACTGGGATATCAGCAGGGGTGGCCGCGCACTGCATGCCACTCACTGAACGAGCCATGGCACCCTTGCTTCCGCGGGTGACGATGACAAGCGACGGGCCAAGTCCGAGCCAATCAGACACGACCTCGTCCAGTGGTGCATCATTCGTCAGCCATGCGATGTCTTCATCTGAGACCTTCACGATGTCGGCTGCACGCACGAAGTCGAGGATCGTGTCGATCGATTCTTCCGGTGAGCCCATAATGTCGGGGCGGATATTCGGGTCGTAGGTGACGATGGCCTGATCGTGTGCGCGGTGCAGCGCGTCAAGAATGGCGGGGCCACCTGGCTGAATAACAGCGGAAATCGACCCGGCATGCACGATTTGGGCATGGGGAGAAACAGGGATAGGCGTGCGCGGAGCCCACTCAATATCGAAGGTGTAGGTCGCGGCACCTCGCTCATTCAGCGTGGCAGTTGCCGTCGTTGTGCGTGTTGCGCCGAAAGATTCCAGTGGAATATAGACGTGGGAGTCGCGGAAGTGTTCAGCCACTGTCCGCCCTCGTTCATCGCGGCCCAGCCACGTTTCCAGCACAATCGGACGACCCAGGCGACCCAGTGTCATCGCCGTGTTTGCGGGAGAGCCGCCGGGTGTCTCCACAACATCATCGGGGCGGTCGGGGCGGTGCAGAATATCCACGAGGGACTCGCCGATGGCGAGGATATGCGGGGCAGACAAGATATCCATTGAAACTTCCTGACTGGTGACGTACACGCTTCTGTGCGGGTGCGCCCGAACTGGTGGGGAAGAGCGCACGAGTGCGTTCTGTGCTTAGCCTATCGAATGTGGGTATGCAGCGGAAATTGGCAACGCCTGCAGACTCCATTGTCGAGGAGAACGGGGCGGAGTGCGGTCATGTGGCGCCAGGGGCGGTGTGCGCTCGAGCGGTGCCAGGGACGGTGTGCGCTCGGGCGGTGCTAGAGGCGACGTGACCGCGAGTGGTCGCCTACCTGAAAGCGCCGTCTGCTTGTTCA
>NZ_JBWPJO010000018.1:0-28882 GCF_056583835.1 Pauljensenia sp. C0254C2 | reverse complement strand
CAACCCCGGCACACCAGCCCGCTACGACACCACCATCGACTACAACACCAACTACCAAGACGGATCACTACACATCAAAAAAGGCTGGGCCGGACACTAAACACCCCGCGACACGCCCACCCCATACACACATTTCGGGCACTCACCCCAAAATTCTTCGGCATAAACCAGATTATTCCCATCCACCCAAACGGAAGAAAACCCGGGACACTTCAGTAGACCTGCTCCCAACAATGGACAGACTTGGAGGATGGATACCCGCGCCGTTCACCCCCGGATATGCGAAAGCCCCCGCTCTCGCGGGGGCATCACCAGAGCCACCTGTGGGAATCGAACCCACGACCTATTCATTACAAGACTTTTTCCTCAAATCAGCATATATCGCGCTGCTCACGATACTCGAGTTTTCATTTACCAGAATCGCTGGCAACTCCATAATCACCAGTCATTATGACCTTACTGGCCACTCCGGAAATGGCGGGCGTACGTCAAAGACAGCGCTGGTACGCGCTCGATTGGCGCAGGTATTGGCGCAAACTTTAGGCATGATTACGAGACCAATACTTTCTAATCAGCTACTTGAAGCCTGGATGGTCGAAATGGCCGCCCGCTCATTATCCACACGCACCATCGATGAACGCATCCGCGTCGTGGAGCAATTCTCCAAACAGGCAAACCTGGACGCGCTCACGGCCACCTACCAGGACATCACGCTCTGGCTGGTGACCCTGCCCTCAGCCATCACGCGCCACACCTACTACGTCCACCTACGCGCGTTCTACCGCTGGCTAGTCATCACTGATCAGCGCGCGGACAACCCAATGATCCGGGTAGCTCCACCAAAACGCCCTAAATACAAACCACGGCCGATCACCGACGTTCAATTACAAGCCGCACTATCCTCGCCGCTTCGAGGCGGCACGCGTACACGCATCATGCTCGGAGCCTTCGCCGGTCTGCGAGTACACGAGATAGCAAAGATCCGTGGTCAAGACCTCGATCATGCCACTGGCTTATTGGAAGTCGTCGGCAAGAACCATAAGACCTCTGTTGTGCCGGTACATCCGATCATCATGCAGGAAGCGAGAAACTATCCGTTACGCGGCTACTGGTTCCCCTCACCAAAAGACCCTAAGACTCATGTGGAACGACGGGCCGTCGGCTCAAGTATTTCGAATGCCTTCGCCCGCGTGGGAGTAAAGATGACGTCACATCAATTGCGCCACTATTTCGCAACAGCACTGCTCGAAGCCGGTGCCGACGCGCGCGTAGTCCAAACCCTTATGCGTCACGAAAACCTATCGACAACCGCTCTTTACATGAACGTGAGCGTGCGCCTCCAACGCGAAGCTCTCGACCTGCTACCAACAGTATTCAACGAATACCTTTTCTAAACCGACCATTACTGGAATTACTGGCATTACCAGCATTGCCGGTATCGCTGGCAACTCCGTAACCACTGTTACCCCAGATTCATAAAGGAGTGAACCATGCTGACCATCGCTCTTTGCAACCAAAAAGGCGGCGTAGGCAAATCGACGACAACCTACCACCTCTCCCGTGCCGCAGTGCTTGACGGACTGAAGGTCCTTGTCGTCGATCTTGACCCCCAGGGCAACATCACGTCCTCACTGGCACTACACCCCACAGGGGAAGACCAGGCAGGCGTAGCTGACGTCCTCTCCCAACGCTCCCAGCTCTCCATCGCCGACGTCACTGTGCCTGGCCTATGGTCAGGAGTAGACCTCGTACCAACCAGCGGCGACGCCTTACCTGTAGTGCGAGACGAACTGGTGGTAGCAGGGGCAGGACGCGAAAGCAGACTAGCCACCGCGCTCCAAACCGTCGCAAGCAGCTACGACCTATGCCTCATTGACTGCCCTCCATCCCTCGATCAGCTCACCATCAACGGCCTCACCGCAACAGATACCGCCCTGATCGTTACCCACTCGAAACTGTGGTCAGCCAATGGATTGGCACGCCTGCTCACCTCGATTGAAGAAATCCGCCGCTACTACAATCCACACCTCACCATCGGCGGCATCATCATCAACCAACACGAGGCACGCACCACCAGCGGTGGCCACTGGCTCAACGAACTCAGCGATGAAGCCGAAAAACGCAGACTCACCATCTTCGACCCGCCCATACCCAAGAGGGTAGCCATTGCAGACAGCGTAGAAGCCTCACAGCCACTAGAACAGTGGCCCACCCGTGATGCGGCCGCTCTCGCCACCATCTACACCGACTACCTCCACGCCATCTGCCATCATCACGAAACCAAGGAGAAATGACATGCACATGAGTAAACCACAACCGCGCAGATCCGCACTGACCGGACAAACGGTGATTGCACCGCGCGACAATCCACGCACACCCGAACAAGCGCCGGCCAGCAAACAAAAAATCACGATCACGTTAGACGCGCACATCGCTAACGCAGCACGCGGTGCATACCTGAGCGAACTCCCCTACGACGGGCCACGCACATGGAGCCAATGGGTCGAGCGAGCACTCAAGAAAGAAACCACCAGCGTGAATCATCGCCTGAATCATGTGGCACTCCCACAGCCACCGGGAACCCTGCCAGTAGGGCCACGATGAAGCGTTCACACACTCGACCAAATATAACTTTCCCGTTATCCTCTGTAAAAGAAACAACCCGTGGAATCCAAATGAACACTACTAACACTCCAGCCGTTGAAGACCGCGGTGACGCCACCCCGAGTACGTCGGAAATCAAACCCGCATGGTACAAGCGAAAGCCTGTCCTGATAGTCCTCAGTCTCGCCCTAGTTGCTGTCCTCGCAGCCGTGGGCCTCATCTGGCATGCTCACGCGGCCACCGCCCAGGCACGCTCAGCCTTTGAAGAAGCACAAGACGAGAACACGCAGGCACAAACAGACCTCCAACACGCGCAGGCGGACGCTGACGCGCTTAGCGCCATGCTCGCCACTTACGCCAGCGACCTCCAAGCCGACGAATTCAACGCGACCCGCCAGGCCACACAGGCCGCTCCTGACGCACCCCAAGTCGATAACGCCGATGAGCTCACCCGCGCCCAACTGGAATCCCTGACCAATGAACTCACCACCCACACAAATGCCCTCAAGGCTGTCACTGTCACGCTCAAAGACGCCAACACCTGCATCGAAAACAAGCTAGGCGAACGGGCAGACGCCGACCAGACCGCAGCAGATAAACAACTGGCCGACGCGATCCAGGCAGCTAAGACCGCGCCACGCGAAGGCGTGGACCCCACCATGCTGAAGGCGCTCGACGACGCGCTTGAAACCGCGCAAACCGACGCCCCACAATCAGGGGACACAGCTCAATCAGACGCGCAGTCCGCATCTCAGCCCGGATCCACACAGTCTGGTAGCACGCTGACAGTATCCGACTCAGTGCAAACTCTCCAAGACAGGTTCGCAACTATCGACACGACCCTCACTCAAGTCACCGTGCTAAAGGAAGCCACGACGAGCGTCAATGAAGCACACAAGAATTGGGCCGACACTCAAGCCAAAGCTAGAGCACAAGCCGAGACTAGGCAAGACGCAGGAAACACCAGCCCATACGACGACAACACCGGATACACCAGTAACGAAGGCTCCAACGACTGGAACGGAGGCAACGCAGCCGGCAACGGCGGCTACAGCGACGGCGGATCAAGCAGTGAAGACGTGTGCGGCGGAGGCCAATACTGCTACAACCCCAACTTCCCCGAATACAGCTATGACGATGACGGGTGGGCACACCACCAAGTAGAGCCAGACGAAAACGGGAGCGTTACCGACTCCGGTTGCATCTTGGGATGCGACTAGTCCTCTTTTAGGTGAACATTAATAATTTGCCCGCTCAGCACCTTGCTGGGCGGGCAAATACTGTGCGCGCACTATCTACGAAGTGGCTGAGATCCCAATAAGTGGGACTCAGTGATCACTGACAATCAACAGATGGAGCGAGTTCATGTCTACATCGACCATCGGATGCCACTGGCGAGATCGAGCACTGAAAGTGGGAGCAACAATTGCCGCTGTTGTTCTCGCTCTCGTCGCAACGGTATCCGCACAACTACCTACTCATGCTGCTGGTTCGTGGGTGCGCGGCGTTCCTATCGGAGGAAGCGTAGGCTGGCTGGGGACATGGATTCCCTATAGCGGCCAGCCTGTCCCCGGTCTGTGTATTCAAGCAGATGCGGTGAACCCGTCGGCCTCGATCGCGGTCACCCCTGGAGAACTGACCAGCCAGCCTAATCTTCGGCGCCCAGCTGACTTGAGCGTGAATGTCGCCCAAATGGCGTACATCATGAAGAAGTGGACTCCAAAATCCCTGGAGTTCTCTAACACGGACGTGGACGCGGCAGCGACAGGATTCCTCGCTCACGTGAATTTTGAGAGCAGCGCGCAGGGAGCGGAAAAGTCCCAGCAAAACGTTGACTCCCTCCTGGGCCTCGCGCCCGAAAGCGTGCAGGCACGCGCCCGCCAAATGGTAGCCGAAGCAAAAGCCAAGAGCATCGTGGGCTGGGACGCAGGCGAACCGGAAACCAACGATCTCATGTATGGCACCATTGGTAAGTTCGGTATCAAGAACGGAAATGGAGAATACGTTGCTGGGCATCCGTTCACTGCCACGCTCAATGGTCCGGCTGTGTTCGACGCGACCGGCACCAAGACCTACACGGGCACGACCGCCTCTACACCCATTAATGGCATCAAGTGGCACTCCACCGGTAACGGCAAGGTCAATTACACGATCAAATACGATAATTTAACTGCTCCCGTCTTGGGCTTTGCGGCTCCTGGTGGCGCGAATCAGAGCGTCATCTATGACGTTGCGAAAGTAACCTCAAAGACTGTGACTTCTCCGTCGTGGGATGTGATTTTTGATTTCCGCCCGCAAGGTGTATCGAATGTGGATACCGCTAAGGTTATTGACAGTGGCAGCGAGCTGACTGACACGTTCACCCCAAACGCTGACCCGAACTACGGGGACGGCAAGTGGCTCAACATTGATGGCACTGACGTGCCCGTGAACTATCGTGCAAGCGTTTACTACGTCTCGGCACTAGCTCCGGCTGAACAGAGCGAAACTGTGCCAGAAGGCGCAGAGCTAATCAAGTCCGTCACCGTCAAGGCAGACGGGCCTGAAACGATGATTACCGCTAACGCGGGCACAGCACCGAAGGACGGCTTCTACACGTGGGTATGGGAAGTAAAGGCCGATGACCAAGACGCTGATTGGTCTAAGTACATTAAGGCCGACTTTGCTGACGGTTACGGCCTGGCAGACGAAACCACGTCGGTAAGGCACCCAGCTCAGATTGATTCGCAGCTGAGTGTGCGCGACACCAAGGCGGGCACCTACTTGGTAGATGACGTGTTTGTAACTGGTATGCCCAAGGATCACCCCAACTTTGAAGGCGCAGCAGGCTTTAAGGCAGACGAGAAAGAAATCTCTCACGAAGTGCTGTTCTTCCCCGCTGGCCTTGAGGTAACCGAGGCGAACCGTGACAAGGCTGAAAAGATCGGTGAAACCGTCACCATTCCAGCCAAGAACGGCTTCTACCCCAGCATTGGTGATACTTCCTGGATCGCTAAGTCTGGTGCGGACGGCAAGCTGGTCGCTGGCACCTATGTATTCATCTCCACCTTCGCAGGAGACGACCGCGTAGCCCCGCTAGCCACTTCTGTAGAGGATGTTACCGAGCAGTTCACTATCGCACCCGAGCCTGGTATTCACACCACGCTCATGTACGAAAACAAGCGCGGCCCCGTCCCTGGATACGGCACGCGCACCCTTACCGACGTGGTTACCTACACCAACCTTGAACTCGGTAAGGAATACGAAGTAGTTGGCACGCTCATGGATAAGGAAACCGGCAAACCGATGCTGGACTCGGATGGCAGAGAAATCACGGCCACCACAACGTTCACGCCTGAAAGCGCCAACGGCACTGCCACGGTCGCCTTCGAAGTGGACGCAGCACTGTTTGCCGGCAAGACCACCGTAGCCTTCGAGGAACTATTCCAAGAAGGCAAATCCATCACCATCCATGCTGACATTACCGATGACAACCAGACAATCACGTTTGAGCCTGGCCCGAAGCTAAAGACCACTTTCACCGGCGAAAACGGTGAAAAGACGCTAAAGCCTGGCAAGGACACCAAGCTGATTGACAAGGTGTGTGACGCGAACGAAAAACTCGTTCCCGGCACCGAATACACCCTCAAGCTCAAGATTCACAACAAGACCACCGGCCAGATGGTCAAGGTAGACGGCAAGGAATACGAAGCCACCGCTCAGTTCACCCCACAAACCCCGCAAGACTGCGGCAAGGTAGTAGCCAACCTGGACACTACCGGCATGGCAAACACTGAACTCGTTGCCTTCGAATACGTCTACGACGCTGACGGTGAGCTAGTGGGCACACATGAGGATGTCAACGATGCGGATCAGACCATTAAGCTCGAAGCCTCTGATAACTCCGGAGGCGGGTCGGCCCTAGCTAAGACCGGCGCTAACCTCGCGCCGCTAGGCGTAGCCACGCTACTAGCCGCAGGTGGCGCAGCCACCCTTGCAACTAAGCGACGCGAGAACTAACCCTCCCGCCGCCCCCTAACAGTTAAGGCCCGCGCCAAAAGGCGTGGGCCTTAACTGTGCGCGCACACCCTACGCAGTAGGTATGAGCGAAAACATTACTATTTACACCACCCCGCACTGTCCAGGTTGTGCCCTGACCCAACGCAAGCTGGACAAGGCAGGAATCACCTACACCGCCATTGACTTAAGTAAGCGGCCCGACCTGGTAGAGCAGTTCAAAAACGAAGGCCTACTATCTGCCCCGATCATCGAAACCCAAACGGGTCGCTCGTCTGGGTTTAACCCTGAACGCATCCGCGAAATCATCGCCCTCGCAACCCCTTACACCAAACCAGACCAGGCGGGGCACGCAAACACCGGCCACTCGAGCGTTACCAGCAGCCCCAGCCACCCTAGGAACCTCGATCACGGTGTAACCGACGAGCACGGTCAAGGGCGCGGGCTGTGAAAACGTCTCTCATCGCCGCAGCCCCGTTAATGCTTTTGCCTCTCATGATGGCTGGAGGCGACGCCCAAGGAGCAGGAACAGGCTTGGAGGGAGTGCCCCCCGAATACGTGCAAGCCGTGATGGAAGCGGGCAGTATCTGCACCGAAATCACGCCCAGCCTTATCGCCGGACAAATCGAAGCTGAATCCGGGTGGGACGCTAGCGCTGTGAGCCCAGCAGGGGCGCAAGGCATCGCCCAGTTCATGCCCGCCACATGGAAAAGCAACGGGGTAGACGCAAACGGGGACGGCGTAGCCGACCCGTTCGACCCTATCGACGCTATCGCCAGCCAAGGACGGTTCATGTGCGGGCTAGTAGACATTGTGAAAAGCTACGTGGCTAGCGGGCAAGCGGTAGGAAACGTGGTTGATCTTGCCCTAGCCGCATACAACGCAGGTGCTGGAGCCGTCCAACAACATAGGGGCATACCCCCATACTCTGAAACACAAGACTACGTAACCAAAATCAAACAGCTGGCCGGAAAATACACTCAAAGAAGTGTCTCAGCCTCCTCTGTAGTGGCCACTGCCCAAAAATATCTTGGCACCCCTTATGTGTGGGGAGGCACCACAGCAGCCGGACTGGACTGTTCGGGCCTCATCGTGCGAGTCTACGCCGACCTCGACCAACCCCTCAACGTGCGCACCGCACACCAAATCATCACCCAAGCAGGCACGCCAGTGGATGAATTAGCCCTACAACCAGGCGACCTGATCGGCTTCGCCACAAGGGGCAGCGGCCACTACCACCACATCGGCATCTACGCAGGTAAAGACCCCAGTGGCAACCGGCTCATGATCCACGCCCCCGACGTGGGTGGACACGTCGAACAAGTACCCCTAGACACCGCTTATTGGCTCGGCATGCACTGGCAAGCCGTGCGCATCTAAGCCAAAACAACAAACCAACGACCACATTTTAGGAGTGTGAAACCGTGAGCTACATAGTACGAGCTGGAAACCTTGCAGGCCCAGTCAAACTCACCGTCAGCGATGACGGCACCCACCACGTGCGCGCAACCGTGATCGTGAACGACCGGGCAAAAGACCCAGAAAGCGGCAAATGGGAAGACGCGGCCACAACCGCCTACTACCTACGAGTCCAAGGCAAGGCGGCCGTGAAACTAAAAGACTTCCAAGAACTCAACGGCAACGCCGCCATCATCTTCACCGGCACCTACCGTGCCCGCAATTACACCAGTCAAGACGGGCAAGAACGAGTAGCCCACGACGTGTGGGTAGACCACATTGGAGCAGACATTGCCCGCCAAGAACTACACATCATCACCCAAAACAGCAAAGACAACTAACCAGGAGAGAAAAATGGAAAACCAATACACCACGCTAGAACTCGTAGAAACCCTCATCGAGCAGGTCCAAAACCAGCAAGACCAGATCGAACAGCTTGCACAACGAGTCCAAGCTCTCGAAGCTGAAACCGGGCAGGTAGGCAACTAACATGGCCAGGCCAAGCAAAGAACAAGCCAGGGAAGAACGTGAGGCGAAACTTGCGAAAGCTCACGAAGAAATAGCCGCCGCCGCTGCCCGGTTCAAAGACACCCAGACGTGGAAAGACATGCTGGACTACATGGCGCAAATGCCTCAGTATTCATTCCGCAACCTAGTGTGGCTCCACAACCAGGCCAGCAAGCGAGGAAGCATGGAATCATCGTTTGCTTCCTACACCGCTTGGAAAAAGCTAGGTAGACAAGTCCAAAAAGGAGAAAACAGCTACCAAGTTCTAGCCCCCGTCATCTACAAGCTTCCCTTCCTAAAAGGTGAGGACCGGCCAATAGACAAAGACGAGCTAGATAAGTACGACAAGAAAGACATTATCTGGAAGCGCGCGGTCACAGGGTTTACCGTGCGGCCCACATTTGGCTACCACCAAACCGACGGCGAGCCAATCAAGGGTAAAGACCTACCCCAAGTAACCGGGCAGCGCTCCGAAGAACTATGGCAACGCGCTAAACAGATCGTGGCAGACCTTGGATACACATACAAAGAAACCACGCGCAAAGCTCTTGGCGGCGCATACGGGGTAACAATGCGGCCGATGATCGAGGAGCAAGGCGCGAAAACCATTGCAATAGCTACGGACGCGCCCGAGGGCCACCAGTTCAAAACCCTCATCCACGAGATCAATCACGCCCGCCTACACATGGACCAGGTAGATCAAACTGAGTCCATGCACAGGGGAATCAAAGAAGTAGAAGCCGAGTCATGCGCCTACCTAGTCAGTAAATACTTCGGCCTAGACACGGTCGAATACTCAACCGGATACATCGCCGGGTGGGCAGACGCGGACGAAGAAACCATCCTCGCCACCGGGGAGCGAGTAATCCAAAACTCGAACTGGATCATCGACCAGCTCAACCCGCAAACCCCCAGCGAAGAAGCGGTAGAAACTTTAGAGCGCGTACAAACCCGCCAGCACGAACAATCCCAAGCAGAAGAAGCCCGCGAAACAACACCCGCACGCTCAAAACCACCACTACCCGGCATAGGGGAGGTCCCGCAAATCAAGAAGCTTGACCATCCAACCAGACACCCCACCACCCGGCGCACACCACACCAAACCGCGAGCCCAGCCCTGCACAGATAGGAACCAGCTTAAACGCTGGTCATTTTTGCTTCGCTCAGTCCGATTTATTCCACGGTGCTCTTGACTGTCTCTATCGCGTCCCTGAGCGACTTGTGCCGCTAACGAGGTTCAGGAGTTAAAGCACCTGAACCTCGTTAGCGCGTCGCTCATTGTATGGGCGCGACCACTGCACTATGAGCGTTGAAAGCGCTCGTTGTGCGGGTAGGGGGCTTTGCCCCTCCGCACCCCCGCCACTTCAAGAAAACAGGACTGGCTTTGTCCGGCCAACCATTGACAAATAACGCAAAAAGCAGTACAATGTACTAAAAGTACGTTAGGAGGCGTTACATGGCTTTTTCAATCAGACTTAGCGAGAAAGAACGCAAGCTAGCCACGAGCTATTCGCACTTGCACGGGATTTCTTTAGGTGAAGCATTCAAGCAAGCACTGTTCGAACGTATCGAGGACGAATACGACGTACAGATAGCCCAAGAAGCTCTGAACGAGTGGGCACGAGACGGATATAAAACTCGCCCTATTGAAGAATTATGGGACGAGTGCGGGCTATGAACTGGCGTTTAGAAACATCCAAAGAATTCGATAAAGAATTTAAAAAGCTCGACCACTACACCCAACGAATCATCAAAGGCTGGATTACTAAAAACCTCATGGAAGCCGACAACCCGCGTATTCACGGCAAAGCCTTAACAGGCAATCTCGCTGGCTTATGGCGCTATCGCATCGGCGACTATCGACTCATCGCCGAAATCAAAGACGATAAGCTTTCTATCTTGGCTATTTCCATCGGGCACAGACGCGAGATATACCGCTAAGCAAAAACGGCGAAGTACGGCAGTCTGGACGCGAATGAACGTAGACGTAAAAGGCTACCATTTTCTCGTTTATTATTGGGGGCAAGGAGGACACATGGGGTTAGATAAGGTGGCCGTGGGCGTAGAGGCCCTACCTTCTACCGAACCTCTGCGTATTGTGGCAAGGCACGCGCACTCAGTGTTTGCACCATTACGTTACCCTGGGGGGAAGGCGAAACTCGCCGAATTTTTCGCCGACATCCTCGCTCACAACCGACATCTTAGCCGATATGTCGAGCCTTACGCCGGTGGTGCGGGAGCTGGCCTGGCTCTCTTGTTGACAGGACAGATTGTCCATCTACATATAAACGATCTTGACCCGGCCGTATATTCGTTTTGGCGCTTGCTAGTAACGGACCCACAACGGCTCGTTGACTTCATTGATTCTGTCCCTCTAACCATGCAAGAGTGGCATTGTCAGCGAGCGATTTACAAGGCGGGCTCCTCGCCTTCTGCTGAACTGGGTTTAGCGTTTTTTTACCTAAATAGGACAAATCGGTCAGGAATATTAAACGCGGGCGTGATTGGAGGGAAGACCCAAACAGGCAATTACAAGATGGATGCCCGATTCAACCGGGATACTCTTGTGAGACGTGTGGAAGCATTGATTCCCCATTTAAGAAAAATAACTGTCACAAATGAAGACGGCCGTAGTGTGATCAACGACTATGGAAATGACAAGCAGACCTTGTTGTATGTTGACCCACCTTACGTTCAGGCTGGGAAACGCTTGTATTTAAATGCGTTTGAAGATTATGACCACAAAGGGCTAGCAGCCACAATTCATGATTATCCTGATGGGAACTGGATTTTGACTTACGACGACCACCCATTGGTGCATGAATTGTACGAGGTGGATTATTGCATCCCCTTGTCCATCAATTATTCCGCGCACAAGAAAACAAAAGCAAAAGAGATCCTGGTCGCATCAGCGAACCTGGCGCCGATAGTAAGGGAAATTGGCCACAATACTGTAACTTAACTACAAGATATCACCAACCACTACCCCCTCTTGTATACAGCGTATTGTTGACACAAAAGCGCAAAGAGCACAGCATCATTAAATGCGCTTTTCAACGTATCTTCAGATAGATTGCGGTAAGAACCATGAGACGCGGTGTTACCAACTATTGTTGCGGACCTGACGAAGTTGCAATTCGTGATGGTCGACTTGGCTGAGAGGAACCCTCCGAGTCTTGGAAACTGCTCAGATAGGTACCTAATAAACTCCGGGTCACAGAGCTTATCTGTAACCTGCTCAACATCGTTTTGGAGTCGTGAGCCGCCCTGTTTTTCCAGCTGTAATCCTTCAATATTGGATGCTCTCAAACCGGCCAGAGTAAGTTCGAAGATTGGTCTAAGTGCTGGGGCTAGGACATAGAGCTTTGTCTGCCTGCTAGAAGAGCCCCGCTGTGGAAGGTCCCCGTGTTCAAGGATCCCGAGGACTAGGGCATTGGCGTCCATAAAATTCTTGCTATCGTCGATTCGCAGTCCTAGATGTGCGAATTTATTTCCTACATGGTTGGTATCGTCACCTTCGGCGCCCTTCAGGCTTTGTTTTAATTGCTGTTGCAAGTCTGCATCGGCATCTTCGGGAGTAACATTATGTAGCTCTTCATGGTCCGCTATGTCACTATGATGGCCATCGGATTGTTGCACGCGCGTCTGCGATTGCGGGACTTCAGTAAGCGATGACACGTTAGAAGTGGAAACAGGATCGGGATGATGCGTAGCCGGTTCATTGATGACCGCGCTTGACTCACCTGTGTGAGCCTTGCCAGTTCCGACAGGCTTCTCGTCGCATTCGAGATATTGCAAAACGATCTCTAGGGCTTTTCTATCTCCGTTTAACGCTGGGTGTCGCGTGTTTAGCTTCGGATCTTCATCTGTCATCAGCATTGCTAATCGCAGGAGCGCATTCAGATTATTATCAGTGAGTGTGTTAGCTATCTCTGCTGTTTTTCCCTCTGGGGATAGAAGCCCGCTTGGAGAGAACTCTATTCCAACTATGGCACGTATTTCATCTACCTTTAAGGCGTATTCGAGTGGAGATGGCTTAATCGTTTTTAATCGTTTGACCGATTCTTCATCCAAACGTCGTGCGAGCTCTTCAACTAGATGAGAAAACGATGCGGTTTGTAACAGGCGCTTGAGGCGCGAGCCTATGTTATATCGCTCTTTGAGCTGTGCAATCGTAGTGCCCGCCTCAATTTGTGCGTAATAAAACTGTGCTTGCTGCTCAGTGCTCCATTGCTTTTTCGATATTTTTGTATGAAGGCGGGCGATATGCGGCTGGAGTTCTTCCTCAGAATCAGCGACCATCACTCGGATTTGCGATGGAATACTCGCGTAGCTGTCCTGATATTTGTTTTTGAGGCGCTTATACCGGTGGGACTTGTCTGGCCCATATTTTTCAATCAAAGTCGAATCATTCAGTAGTTTAAGTGCTGTAACCCGCCGGTTGCCTTCAACAACTTTGAATCTAGATCCATCAGCTACCACAAGGGGGAACTCATTATCCAGATAACCGTATTTAAGAATCTCTTCTACTAGTTCGAATATCTTCTCATTCTCCAACATATACAGCATTGCTTGATGCTCGTCGGTTACACGTATCGGCAGACGATAATTACGTAGGTCAAGCTCTAGTTCCTCCAGAGCTACTAACTTCACAGGCAAGGGCCACCGATACATTATTCTCCTAACGTTGGACTAATTTTAAGCAAAACCTGTACTTATTACGCGCAATATCACCCTCAATCACATTCCAATCGGGGCGATTCTGTCTCAACGTTTCACACGCATCTTTATCTATTTCTACGTATGCCAGACCTTTAACTCCGGCTTGCTCAAGCCCAAGCGCTAATCCTCCACCGCCAGCGAACAGCTCAACACCCACTACGCTCATGCCAACTCCCCTACCCGCACACACCTCAACCTGTTTCAGCTATCTCAACCCTACAGAACCATGCGACCAATTTTGTTTCACCCACACTCCTCGATGAACACGTGTCACCGACTTTACCTTTAACGAACCCGACCCTGCCTATCTCGCGAGGCCGAGACCTAGCCCGCGCCTACTATGGTGCACCTCGATGAGTGCGTGCATTATCGACCGATAATGCACGCACTCACTACCAAAATCAGAAACCGCTTGAAACCAGGCAAACAAAACGTGCACAACTAGCGCCCAAAACCCTACCCGTGTAGAACCGTCACCCATTGAGTAATGCACGCACCTGCGGTAAAATTCAAGTAACACGTGGGAGGTATTATGTGCACTTTTGATATTGAGCAACGATGGCCCGAATTGTTCCAAAATCTTGATGAGCAACAACGACTCGGCGTGCTCAACACACTTGCCGCATTGTGGCATGAGGGATTCGAGATGACCAGAGAAGATGTCGAAAACCTTACCGACTACGCCGCAGGTATTATCGATGCTGACGAGTACCGGGTTAGAGCACACGCAACGGTGCGTGCGCAGACGAAACTTGCCCGTACAAGTGCTTAAGACATGCCCAAATTTTATGAGTCTTGGGAATCGTATTTCTACCCTGAAACATACGACCCCGACACGAGACAAGGAACGCTACGAAATCTATTCGGGGAGCGCGACGTAGAACTTCTTAAACAATTCGAGAAAGTCGAAACAGCTTCTAGGCTTTACGAACTTGAAACCAACCAAGTCGCTATAGAGCGCACTTTTGACTCCGCTCACCTGCGGTCATTGCATAGCTACATTTTCCAACACGTGTACGAGTGGGCAGGGCAATACCGGACGGTAGGCATCGCCAAGGGTTACTCATCCTTTGCCGATGTAACGATGATTGATCGCTACTTGAATGATATGCACGATCTTGTTGAGAGAACGAAGTGGAACACGCTGGATAAAACAGGCTTTAGCGCACAGATCGCGACCGTTTATGCCCTACTTAACCAAGCCCATCCTTTTAGAGAAGGTAATGGCCGAGCAGGCAAAGTATTTCTGCACCACGTTGCCCAATTATCCAATTTCACGCTACGGTTTGACCACGTCACACCTCGCGAATGGAACCAAGCGAGCGCCTTATCTGGCCCCGACCTTGGCTCTTACGAGGTAGTGCCCGACTCGCTCATTCCAGTCTTTGAGAAAATATCAACCCCGAACCCGGCCGTTCGCCCACCTTTGCCGGACATCGGAGAAGTACCGCAGCTCAAGAAGCTAGACCATCCAACGCGGCACCTTGCGCCTAAACCGCGTCAAAGCAGGGGTAGGAATCACGGTTATGGACGGGGGTTGTAATGAGTCTTATTGGATATGCGCGCGTGTCTACTTTTGAGCAGCACCTGGACGGACAAATAGACGCTCTCACGCAAGCTGGGTGTAGTCGCATCTTCACCGACCATGCCTCGGGAGCAAAAACCGTGCGGCCGCAGCTAGACAAGGCAATGGACTACTTGCGTGAGGGTGACACGCTTGTAGTGTGGAAACTCGACCGCTTAGGCCGCTCACTACCCCACCTTGTTGAGGTTATTGAGGACCTAGACAAGCGCGGCATTGAGTTTCGCTCCCTTACCGAATCGATCGACACTACTACGCCGGGTGGCCGGTTGGTGTTCCACATGGCTGCAGCCTTTGCCCAGTTCGAGCGCGACCTCATTAGAGAGCGAACACGAGCGGGACTTGCCGCCGCGCGTTCTCAGGGACGGCTTGGCGGGCGGCCCACGCTCATGACACCAGAACGGTTAAAGACCGCTAGAGCCATGCAAGAAAATGGCTCTAATAACGCTGAAATCGCCAGAGTTCTCGGCGTTAGCCGCTCCACCGTTTCAAGAGCCTTAAACCCTCACAAATAGTTAAGGCCCTCACATGGAGGGTCTTAACTTATCCCCGCTAGCGCAGGGAATAGGTAAGCGGACGAAACCATTAGATTGAAAAAATCGGGGCATCCCCGCAAGTGCGGGGAAGCAGTCCGCTACTTCAAACGATAGTGGCAATAATGGGCGGTTGTCGAAACCCCACGGGTAGCTCTTGCCCGAGGTTTGGCCGCGCATGGCGCGGCCGGGTTCACGCGGGGCGTGTGCGGCCTGGCGTGTGGAAAACCGACACTCGCCTTGGTGTCGCATGTTTACCACAAGCCATGCCGACTGGCTTGCACCCAAGTGTGGACGGACGTGCCGCCCACAAATGTGCACAACCCCTATCGACCACGCGGGGCGTGGCCTCACTTCTTCTGAGCCACCTGTGGTGGCAACAAGGAGCGCGCGAGATTTGTTTAAGGCGTGCTAACCCGTTTGGGTTAGCACGCCTTTGTTCTTATTGCTCGTCCTTATCGAACGTGCTTGGGGTGAGCGCGTCGATCTTTCTCACCTTGGGTAGCTTCACTACGTCGAAGAACCCTGCAGCGTTTAGTTCACGCTTGGTCCAGCCCGCGTCAGTAGCTACCTTGTATGCGTCCTTGTAGGAAGATACGGCTTCTTCAAGTTGGATCATCGCTTGGCCGAGTTCGCGCACAGTGCGCTCCCTGTTCTCGTCTTGGTTCAACAGTTTGGCCACGGGATCGAATTGGTTTGACATTAAACGTGTTCCTTTCACTTCATGAAAAGCCAAGTGTTAATGGCTTCGTAAGCCACGTAGGTTGTGCGCGCACACACGCGCACAACCACCAAACCAAACCGAACCCACAACACGCTCGAACAAGCGCAGACGACAACTACTGGCAACGCGGCCACACACGCACACGACGCCTATCAAAAGCGATCGCGTCTCGCAGCGCAGCACTGCGCGCTTGCGCTTCACCATCGCAACACAAGGGGAGCCATCCACGCGCCTCGCCGTCGCACTCGCGCGCTCCACAACTCGCGCCGGAACGTATCGCAGACGCCGGTCACGCCACATCCATGTAGCTTGCACCCCACGCCAAGTAATCGCACACGGTGCGTTCACTGCGCCCTAGCGCACACAACAGTGTGCGCGGGAGCCCGGGGAGCAAGCTATATGATAATGGTACCATTATCAGGCTTGCAGGTAGACACGGGGTTCTACCTGGTGCACACTAGGAGTGTGATCCCTTCGGGTCGCTACGCTGAGGAGACTGTGAGTGATGAGCGAGTCGGACAAAGCCGGTGGGCGTCGCGTTGCACCGCGCAATGTTCGTCGCGCGCCTAAATCGATCGGCGGTGTTCAGCGTTCGTCGTTGCGTGTTCACTTAACAAGTAGTGAGCGGGCGTTGCTTGAAGCTAAGGCGAACAATCAAGGCTGGTCCTTGTCTCGTACTCTCGTCCATGCTGCGTTGCACCCAGCTTCGGCACAAGAAATTGATACCGACAATCTTGGCGAGGTTATTGGCGACTTGCGTGATTACCGTCGCAAGCTCACCGGCTTGGCGAACAACCTCAACCAGCTCACTCGCTACGCTCACGTCAAACAGGAGTTGCCTCAACATATTGATTACGTGCTCGGCCAAGTTGAGCGTAGCGTTGATGAGATCAACTATTTGCTTGCGAGTGTGCGCCGATGATGCCCAACATTGTTGATGGCGGCGACACTGGCGGCCTCATGCGCTACCTGGTTGGCCCTGGACGCGCGAACGAACACACAGAGCCGCACCTAGTGGCTGGGTCAAGCACCATCATGAACCGGTGGGGCGACTGGTCGGAACTCTCGCTTGCTCAAGCAAGCGAGATAGCGAACTACCTCGACTCGTTCATGCACGAGACCGAACGCTTCGTGCGCGGACCTATCCGCAAGTTTGATCCTGAGATAGGTAAGACGCGCGTCGTTGACTACGGTCCAAACCACGTGTGGCACTGTTCGTTGTCCCTGTCCCCCGATGAGGGTCCACTGTCTGAGGACAAGTGGGCAGCAATCGCGCGCGACTTCATGGACGAGATGGAGCTCACCGCCGCGTCGGGTAAGTCTGAGTGCCGGTGGGTTGCCATCCATCACGGCACATCCAAGAACGGTGGAGACCACATTCACATTGCCGCGAACATTGTTCGCGAAGATGGCACTAGGTGGAACTCCTGGAACGATCAACCGCGCAGCCAGCGCGCGTGCAACACGCTTGAGCACAAGTACGGACTGCGCATTGTTGAGTCGCGCGAACACGCGCGCAGCTCCAAGTGCGACAGTGCTCAAGCACTCAACGCTGCAGCACGGGAGGGCAAGCACGTGACCGACCGTGCCGCGCTGGAGTCACGCTTGCGCGCAGCGTCCAAGGCTGCGACTAGCGAGGTGGACTTCATTGCCCGCGCCCGTGACCTGGGCGTGAGGTTGCGCCCGCGCTTTGCTAAAGGACGCACCGACGTGGTGGTGGGATACTCCGCAGCGCTACACACTAAGCCGGGCGTCAAGACGCAATGGTATGCGGGCGGGTCCATCGCGCGTGACCTCACGCTTCGTGCGCTTCGTGAGCGTTGGCCCGACACTATCGAGTCCGCCACTGACGCTGTGGCCGCGTGGCAAGACGCCTGGAAGGGTATGCCCTTAGGAGGCGGGCGTCGCTCATACACGCGGGAGGAGTGGCTTGGTCACAAGCGCCGCCTGGAAATCTTCCGCGACGAGCTGAGCAAGGTTGATCCAACTGACCGGCTCGCGCTTGCTAACGCCACTAACGATGTGGCTGGGCTACTCGCGGCCGCCGCACACCAGGGCGAGTTGAGTGATGAGATGCGAGGCGCGTTGGACTACTGTGCGCGCCAAGTGGGGCGTAGCGCTCAACTCAAACACCGGCCCTCACAAAAGAGTGGGACAAGCCCGTGGGTTGTCCTTGGAGCGCAACTACTCAGTACTGCGATCACTCCAAAGAACAGTGAAGTCTCCTACGCGCTCGCCCTAGTGGCAACAATGGAGCTAGTAAAAACGTTGGCCGACCTATACCGGCAAGCTCAACAAACCAACACTGCGGCCGCGATGCTACGCGATGCGCAAGCAGTGTATGAGCGGGTACGCATGGAAGCCCCACACCTGCACGCCGAGCAGGTGCCATTGCAACAAGATGCGCTACCAGAGGCCGCGACCACACCGCAGCAAGCCCTTTCACCTGAGCAGATCATCGAGCTGGCACTGGCTGACGTAAGTGTAGGTGAACCCGCTCGCGAGGCCGAGAGTGAACGTACCGGCAAGCGCAACCCCTGGCTTGCCACTCCCCCAGGCTTTACCAGTCCAACAGAGCAGAGAGATAAGCCTACCGGTAATACCTATCGTGACTACATCGCTGAAATGTACCAAAACTTGACCTCGAATGACGACAGTGCTGGCAGTGATGACACGCCGAACCGTGAGCGGCCGCCACTACCCGGCATCGGGGAGGTCCCACAGATCAAAAAGGTCGGCCCCACCCGCCACCCAAACATGCCACCAACGTGGCTACCACCCAAGCGGGGGCAGTCCCGCTCCCGCTAGTGCGCGCACACCCTACGCGGTAGGTATGAGCAACGAAGAACAAACCCCAGACTTGTACTACCCCACCGTGGACGTGTTCGTGCGTAGTTTTCTTGTGCGCATCTACGACCGCGCCCTACCTAAAGGACGGATGACCTGGTGCCCACAATGGTGGAAACATGACGAAGCGGTCTACCGCCTACAAGCCTTATGGCTTGCCTGGGAGCACATGCGTGTCAACGACGGGCCAGTAGCATCTGCGCAGTGGCTGGTGAGCTACGCTGATCCAATCATGACGGTACTGCTCGACAATGACGGCCCCTTCAAAGGCTGTAGCGTCGAGAGTGGACATCGTGACCTGAGGCCTCACCCTGATGGGGAACTACCGTGCGAGCCAGCCGACCCTCAAGTTATCGCTCCGCGCGAATAATGACGAGCGGCCGACACCAGGTAGTGTCGGCCGCCGTCTCACTCGGTCTACATGTGGCGGGTCTGTACACGCACCGCCTTCTGGCTCGGCACGCGCGCGCGTGAAGCGTTCGTCTTACCGCTCTTGCGCGTGGCCAAGCGTGCGGGCTGGTGCAATCCCTTATCGGCCGTCATCGCCGCGCGCACCGCTTGCGGGTCCGCTCCCTTGTCGAGCAACGACTGAGCGTGCGCCTGTCGGGCCTGCATCGTATCCCACGCCGCCTCAGCCCCGCGCCCGGCCTGTCTGGCTTCGCTCATCTCCTTCACCGCCGTGTCTTCTGCACCCCCGCTAGACTCGCCCGCCTCTAGCTCCTGGCTCGCCTCGCGCCCCTCCCTGCCTTCAACGCGCGCCTCGTGCTGGGCGTGAACGGCCATGCCCCTAGCTTCGGCTTGCATCTGCTCAGCTGCTTTAATGTCGGGATAAATATCGCGCACCCGCTGCACGATATGAGCGTCCCCATCTAGCCACTGGGATAAATCTTCTTCCCAGAGACTATTAAGCCAATCTGGAGCAGTGTCCTTCTGCTCTTGCACGTAGTCCAAAATAGCTTCAGCCCGGCCCATCCCCACCATCTGATAGTCCCCGTCCTGATAGGCCCGGTATAACACTTCCTGCACAGCCGGTTTTAACTCGGCCGCGTCCTCCCCATCGAGGACGGGCGCGTCTCGGAGCGCCTCGTCCACGCTGGGCATATCACTTGGACTTGCCAGTGGGCCGTGAACGTCAATGCCCCACCGCTCTTTAGCCTCCCTCTCACACCTGCGCGCAGCTAACTCGGCCTGGGGGTCAATATCGCTAAACCTGCGTGCCACCCCATAAACGTAGGCCGCGTCATCTTCGACGGCGGTGTGCCACCACGTGTCGTTAAGCGCTTGCTCGTAAACCTTCTGAGCCAACAGCCGCTCATCCTCAATCGCCCTTCGCAACGCTCTCTCATGCTGGGCTGAGGACTGTTCAGCCTTGCGTAAGGCTTGTTCTCTGCGCATAGCCATGAAACGGCCCACCGCCATCGCTACCCGCCATGCGCGCACCATTTCCGCGCTGGTCTCATTCACCACTTGATCTGCCATAATATTCTCCCTTGATTACTTCACCGGCTGATAATCTTCCTGGTCCCAAAACGGGATCAGACGCACTAAGGTGGCTACCGCCCCAGAAGCGAACACCCACGCCCTGCCCTGGGGGAGAGCCTGCAAGTCCGACACGGTTGCAATGGGCCTTTGCTGGGAAGCTTTAGATGTCGAATACGACCGGCCCTGGCTTGAGCTAGAAATCTGGGTAGAGTCCACCCAATGTGTACCAATCAGTTCTGAGAGGTTGCGCAAGAATTCTGGCTCTGACACGCCACCGCCATACACCTTCACATTCGCGGCCGACCAGAGGGCCTTCATGCCCTTATCGCCCCACACGCGTTCGCCTTGACTCCACGACTGCAGCACCGTGTCAACGCACAGCCCGCGAGAACCAAAATGGGAATACTGGGAGGGTAGTTCATTCCACCGACACACGTTCGCCGCCTCGTCCAACTCGATCAGCATGGGGGTAGCTAACCTACCGCCAGGTTGGCTCGTGGCGTAGGCCGTGGCGGCTTCAACCACGGCCACAGTAAGCGGGGTGACAATCTGGGTTGCACTCCCGCGTCCTTCCTGCGATAAGCAATACAAGGTTTGCTTGGTCTTAACAAACTTGCGTGGGTCAAACTCAGGCACACCCTCCGCTGGGGTGACCCACCGCATCAGGCGCGTGTTATTCAAAAAGTGCATGATCCGCACCGCGCCGCCATACACACTGCCGCGCGTTTCAGCAGGCATACCCATGAACCCTTCCAGGCTGGTAGCGGCCTTAAGCAGATCATCTCGCACATCTTCCGCAGCACCCTCGCCAGCTAACTTGCGTAGCAAAAGAACCGGCTCATCATTGGTCTGGTCAGCCAGCCACGCATGCAAAGCGGTGAGTGGCTTGCCTGCTGTGGCTGCCGCCAGCAGCATCGGGGCGATCAGTTGGCACGCCCACTGATCCCACATGTCGTTGCCATCCTTATTCGACACGTCCTCAGCAGATAAAAACATGTCCGCCAACGCGCCTGCCTGCACATAATCAGTTACGTACGACAGCGGGTTCCACCACCACGACTGTTGTTGCCCAGCGAGGCCTTGGGGGTCAAACACCCACGTTTGCTCACCTGTGGCCTGGGCTCGGCGCGGGCGGGTCTCATCTACTATGTCGCGCTTGTTAGACGTGGCAACAACCGCGCCTGGAGCAGCGAAAATGCGGGGCACCACCCACGAGGTCGTCTTACCTGTACGTGGGCCTGCAATAGTGATGCACACGTCCTCAAACGAGGACATCACCGCCATGTCACCCGCCACAGTGCGCCCCACCGGAAACCCGAGGCCGCCACTGACGCCTAAACGCTTCGCTTTAGCGGCCAGAGCCGCCTTCGTGATCGGCTCAATATCTTTGCCCCTACCAGCCCACTTCGCCGCCTCATCACCACGCCTAGAACGCTTAGAGCGGCGCGAAAGCGCCACCACCAGAGCGGTGAGGACAAGAACGATTAGGACACCCCCTACCCCGCCAATCCACCCATACACCTCGCCGGTCGGGTCAAGCCGGCCAGTACACACCTCGATCATGAGACTCAACGGGTTCCACGAAACCCCCTCAACCCCACGCGCCAGCGCCCACGCGTGCGCGCCAAGAGTGATAAGCAGGCTGGCAACGCTCACAATGGCGATAAACAAGGCCATTACAACAGTGGACGGTTCCCACGTTGACACATCATCGCGCCAACTCATCTTCTCTTGTTCCACCTTTGGTTCGTATCCGACAAGGCCGCCTCGCCAGCCACGAAACGTACCTGGAACGGTGTGCCTGGAGCGTTGGAGGTTTTCAACATGAACTTACCCATGCCAAGGGGCGGGGCGTCCCTACCCGTAGTGGGGTCATACGTGCCCGGAGCGTTCCACGAAGTGAGCATCGACTTTTCCTTCTCAGTCAAAGCAAACACGCCCTCCAACAGCTCCATCTCACGAGCAGGAAGGCCACCCAAAAACAGCATTTTGGACCGCTCTACAAACCCCAGGGCTTTGAGCCGGTCGGCCGGCGAAGCTAAAGCATCAAAATCAGCCATCGAGTGCGTGACCATAAGCTGACCCACACCAACCGTGCGGTTCAGACGAGTCAGAGAGTCAATACGCTCAACCAAGCCCGATGAGGCGCGCAAGATACGCCACAACTCATCCATGACAATCTTGTAACGCCTGCGCGGGGCAACGCCCGCGTCAGCCAGTGTCTGCGCAATCTCCACGGTCGCAAACCCGTAAGACCACGTAGCAAGCAACAACGCGGCTTGTAGGTCCTCTGAGGCTTCCTTAAACGCCGACACGTCAAACACAACGGAGCGGTCCATCATCATCGGCGTGGTTGTCTCCACCGCGAACAGTCCGCCAAAACGGCCCGACAATAAAGCCATGAGAGAGGCTTCCAAACTCTCAGTGACCGCCCTGTAGTGGTTAATATCGCCGCGATCAAGTGCGGCTGCGCGTAGCTCATCTGGAGCGGTGCGCACCACTTCTAACAAATCAGCTAACACTACCGGCCGATCAAAGGTCTCCAAAATACGGATGGCCTCGTCAACAATCGTCTCCTCCCTATCCGAGGGCGGCGTGCGACGAATAATGTGGATCAGCGAGCACACCATGTCTTTCTTACGCTCATGAGCTGCAGCCAGGAGCTTGTCTCGGTCCTCAAACTTGCCTGCTGCTTCCAACAACTCCACAGCCTGGCCAACATTTCCAGCATCGAGCGGGTTAATGCCCGCACCACCATGCTCAATACTGATGACCTGCCCGCCAAGGGCTTCAATCAAAGCCACATAGTCTGGCTTAATGTCGCCCAGAACCATCGTGTGTACTCCGAACCCGGCCGAGGCGGTAATCATGCGCCGAACCAGGGACGACTTACCCAAACCATTCAACCCCAGCACCATTGCCGACGGGGCACTAATCAAACCGCGCTCAAACCATGAGATTTCGTCGGCGCACACTGCGCCACCGCCGTGCAACGCACGGCCAAGGGGCGCTCCTACTAAAGCCGTGTTCGAACCCACGATGAAAGGGAAAAGTCCGCACACCTGTTTGGACGTGGCACGCCACGGCTGGATAACCGGATGATTAGCTACCGTGCCAGAACCAGGCCTGCCCCTACTACCAGTAGTAGAGCTTGTGAAAAGGGCTGATACCAAGTCGGTTACAAACGCCACGACTACCAGCCTCCAGACAATGCTTGCGAAGCGGGGCGAAGCCCCAAAGGCAAGCCGAGCGCGAACGCGCTATCTTGCGCACCATAAGCTGGGCGCACCAAAAGGCGTGAAGAAGCGGCCAGTGCCTGGACCGCGCTAGAAGTATCATCGAGCTCATCACCGCTAGTTGTGGCACTAATAATCAGCGCGAAATCCAACAAGCCCGCGCCCGATGCTTCCTCATCTGCCACCTGCTGGGCTGCGCGAAGCTCCCTGCGCGCAGTAGCGGTAGGGCGAGGCGTGTTCTCCACCCGTGCCGCTGCGCGGTTCACATCCGCATCCGCCGCTCCTGGAGCCTTCGCCGCGTCCAAAGGCCGGTAAACAATCGTCACGCGCTTGCGCTGAACGTCACGAGAGGGCTCTAAAATCTTGCGTAGCACGCCCGATTGGACGTATCCGCGCGCGGGCCGCGACATTACCCACGTGCGTGAAAGACCAGAATCATGCCGGTAATGATCCCACTGGGCCACCGCCCTCATAGGTCCGGCATCCTCCCACGTCAAAGCCACTTGTTCACCCGCGTTCGCTGCCTGCTCAAACAAGGCTTCACTCGCCGGATCGTAAGCCACGCGCGTGAGCTGACACACCTCACGCGCGGTCAAAAGATGCACTCCGCCCGCGCCCGTGCCCATCAGCGTTTGAGTAAGACCGGGCAAGTCCGAAGAAATACGTGAAACAACTTGTGTGCGCTTCTTAGCCGAAGCGCCCATCTTGGACGGGTCAAACGTGATCGTAATCCACGCGCGCACCCGCGCCGCGCCCTGCCCATAATCATCGACCACGCGGGTCAGAATCTGGCGGGCTACCAGTGGGGCTTGCTCGCTCATGCGCGCACCCACCTCACGGCGAAGCCTATCCCCACTATCAGGAATCGTCTCCACACATACGCTGGCCTGGGCCACGCCCATTTGGCCGCCCAAGTCGCCAAGCCACATGCCCCACAATGCCACCTGGTGATCTACCGTGTCCTGGTCGGTCAGCCCGCCTCCCTCCGGTGAGACAGACAAGACCACGCTCAGCGTGCCATCCCCATGCTCAATCAGCCCGTAGGGCCGCTCATAGGAGTCCTTATGCTCACTAAGACGCGAAGGGCTTAACATTCCTGGCAAGTGGCACTTACCCTGCGTAGGATCAACCGCAAGGCCGCCAGAAGCGTGAATGTTTGACTTCCTACGCGCAGCCCGTCGAAACCGCATCTTTTGCCCAATCCTTTCTAAAACCGATACTCCGTGCACGTCGCGCGTAATCGCAAGCAACACCGCGCCTGACCACAACACGGCCACAAGCGCACCCAGCATCACGCCTTTAGACATGGCCACCACCGAAACCACGGCTAGGCCAAGCAAAATAATCAAGGACTCACCAAAACCGAGCTTTCCGAAACCTGCCCGGCGTGGAACCCGCCAGTTACCATAAGTGCGGACCTTTACCGCCTCATCACTCACCGCTGAGCCTCCTGCCCGCCACTAGGCCCGCCAGAAGAGCCACCACTCGTATCTGCCGCGTCACTAGCACCCGATGGAGCCGAACCAGCAGTGGTCCCGTCCGCGCCGTCTTGTCCACTAGCTCCCGTCTGGCCGCTAGCTCCAGACGGGCCTGCCGCACCGTCTTGACCGTTAGAACCACTAGCTCCTGCCGGGCCAGAAGCTCCAGGCGAACTATTCTCACCACCGCCACTAGGACCCCCCGAAACCGCGCTATTAACCGCCCCGTGAGCTGATTGGGCTACGCCAAGGGCAGCGCCTGCCACTTCGGTAGCACCACCACTCGCGGCCGCTCCCGCACCTCGCGCGACAGTCATCGCGCCAGTAGCCAAAACAGCGCCCACACCTGCACCAGCACCGCCGCCACCGCCACTACTGAGCGCTTCGGTGGCCGGAACCATGAAAGTAATCAGTGCGGGCAACGACAGCACCGCCAAAATAAGCATGATTACCCCGGTAATGAAACGAGTTAGCTCATCACCATCTGCAATAGACCACGACTCGCCCTGCACCAACTTGATCGCCACCGCGTAAATAATTGACGCGGCCGGTTTGAACATTAAGAACGCGAAAAACCAGGCGATGATCTTGCCTAACCACGCCCTACCCCACTTGGTAGAAAACGTAGCCGCCGCCAAAGGCATGATCCCAACCAGCAAAATCAGCATCGATGAGCGGATAAACATCAGGCCGACCTGGACCATGTTTGCCAACAGTGCGCCCAAACCACCCACGATCAAAACCGTTAAACCTAGGCTGCCGGTAATGCCAGTAACGTTTAGAATCTTGCCGCCAAACTGGCCTGCATCACCCTCCACGGCCAAGCCAATAACCCACGTGGAGAACTCATCTGAAGCCTCCACCAAAAGCTGACCTGCGCCAACAGAAACGCTTGAAACCAACGCCAGAGCCAACAAGCCTTGCAAGACGTTCATCGCCCCCTCCCCGCGCTTAGACAAGGACAAATGAATACCAGCCACCACAAACGAGCC
The DNA here is from genome assembly GCF_056583835.1 of Pauljensenia sp. C0254C2. Lineage (NCBI taxonomy): Bacteria > Bacillati > Actinomycetota > Actinomycetes > Actinomycetales > Actinomycetaceae > Pauljensenia > Pauljensenia sp. C0254C2. Next base: position 2,721 of record NZ_JBWPJO010000018.1, on the reverse strand, counting down.
GATAGCTAAAGCCAGTACGAGAAGGCGAGTGGTGGAATGGATAAAACCAACCGCAGAATCGGCTCCAGTCAGGCTAGGTGTGCCAACGCCTATCCATGCCGTGCCCACCTTCACCAAAGTGGCCGACACATCTTGAATGATGTTGAACGCCCACTGGGCAATAATGCTCTCACTCGCCTCAGACACGGCCTCATTAATGTTGCAAGACAGCTCCCAAAAATGACACATTTACGCGCCCCACTCCACAAACCCTTCTAAAGGAAGCGAATCAATAACCCGCTCACCCCAAGAATCAGTAGATGGAGCCTCCACCTTCCAATCCCCGTCCTGCCAAACCAGCACCACCGGGAACCCCGCGATCTTGTCAGGGAAAGCCACATGCGAAACAGCGAGAACTACCATCGCGTTATCAGGCCCGCGATCTTCATACTTAAACCCGCGAATAGTCAAAGGCGAACCAGTCTCGCCTTGCCATTCGGCCTTAATCTGGGACTCCAACCGGTCCCGATTAGACCCTGCAGCCATGAGAGTGGGAACCACCTCATCGAGCTGTTCCTTAGATGAAAACCAAGTAAGGAAGTTAGCAGCCGCAAGAATCGCACCAGACGGGTTATGCGCAAAACAATGCGACACGCCCTCCGTCACGCCCGGCCCATACCCGTCAATACTGGGCACCTGAATACGAGCGCCACCATCCACTGGCACAGACGGCAATGCCGAAGTTGGAACCACCCGGTCACGGGCAACAAGCCCGCACACCGAATCAGACTCAGCCCGAGTTGCCTCCTCAGCTGAACCAGACTGGGCTGCGCCCCCACTTACCTGCGTCGTAGATGAGACTTCAACAGGCTTATCACCACCGGGTTTGTCAGTGTTCTCGCGGGTAAACAATAAGAACGCCAGTCCCACGATCAAAGCGACAACCAGCAAGGCAGAAACAATAAACCCTGGGCGGACCAGAGTATTAACCGCCTTTTCTTCCCCCGCCATTACAGCAATGCTTTCGCCAGAGCCGCAGCCGCTGCGATCACGACCGCCCCCATAATCACAAACCCGATACGGCGCACGTTCTCATTACCCATGCCGCGCTCATTAGAAACCGCCAGCATAATGCCGCCAACAATGAAGCCCACAATCACCGTTGCCCCGGCAATCCACATAAGCCAGTTCAAAATCGTCTGGACCCGCGCCTCCACGCCCGGTGGAGCCACAGGAACCGGGTTCAACTCCAAACCTGCCAAACCCGCAAACAGGCGTGCCTTGCCCGCACCAATCAGGGCAGCGCCCTTAGAAAAAACAGTCATTAAACTTCCTTTCCAATCAAAGACAAATCTTTCAACACCTTGCGAACCTCACGCGAAGGTGGAGCCTGCCACGCCAGTTGCGAACGCCAAGCGGGCTGGAACGAAACCAGCCACACGCGCGGGAACGCTCCCTCTACTCGCCTGCGTAGCTCCACCAGCTCTTTCACTGGCCTACCCGGCGCGTCGGCAGACAAGACCAAGCCTGCCAGCTCCACTCGCTCTACCTGGCCAGAAGCCCACTGGATAGCCGCCGACTGCGCGGCGCGAAGCCCCACATAACTATTGCGAGCTACCACCACTGCGCGGGTAAACCCACTCGAATCAGGCCAAGACACGCCAGCATCGCCCGCGCCAAGAAGCCTCGCCCACGACGTGGCCCCAGCCCCACCATGAGCGGCAACCACCCACAGCGGACACTCCTGGCCCTGAGCCGACACAATCGGCAACCCGCCCGTCATCGACACCTGCGCGCCCGGCTTCCACACACGCACCCGCTCCGGCCGTACCGGCGCGGGCGCCTTTACTGGCGCAACAGGCGGACTAGCCCACGGATTTGCTTCACTCATGTGCGCTCCCTTCTACGTACTACGTAGAACGTGCGCACACACCCAAAACAAGGACGAGAAATGACCGCCTGGCCACCGATTACCATCACCCAAAACACTGACGGCACCATCACCATCGCCAGCGCGGGCATCACCCAAACCCAACTACCACCAGGGCCAACCGTTCACCGGCAAGCCATGAACATAGCAGCCTCCATCGCGGCCCACTACGGGCGCACCCTCCCCGTCAAAGCAACCGGCCCAGAGGGCACCTACCACATGAGCGTCCACCCAAACGGAGACATAGACACCCACCACACCCCAGATCAGAGCGACAGCACACAAACCCCCACCACCACCACCAATGCCAGCAATGCTGGCATTGGTGGCACCCGTGAACACGACGAGCTGACCCACACCCAGCTCCTGCCCCAAACCCTGCACAAACAAGCCAGCCTTCCACCCCAAGTCCACGCACAACCGGTGATCTCAGAAGAAGCAGATGACCAAGAGCCTCAAAACGTAAAAGAGGAAACGCTAGCAGAAGAACCAGAACCTGCAACGCACAAGCTGGGTGAAAGCATGGATAAGCCGAGCCGAATCAAACGGTTAAAGCTCATCGCGTACGCGCTCATCATCCTCATTACGCTAGCGACCATATTCAGCCTGCCACGGCTACACCCAGGCAGCGGAAAACCAAGCGAACCAACCAGGCAGCCAAGCGGCCCGGTTTCGACTCAAAAAACCGACAAACCCACTAAGCCCGCCCCGGCCCCTGAGCCAGAACCGCAATCAGCACCCCAACCGGAACCTGAGCCAACGCCAACACCTGCCCCGGCTCCCGAACCCGAACCTGAGCCAACGCCAACACC
>NZ_JBWPJO010000017.1:0-33031 GCF_056583835.1 Pauljensenia sp. C0254C2 | reverse complement strand
ACCAGCGCCCCATTCCTGTTAACCAAACCCCACCAAGTCCTCACCGACCACGCCGAAAAAACCCACGGACACTAACCCACGAGAAGAGAACGCCAAGCCAACAGGGAAAAGCAGCGACTGAGCGGAGGAGAGGACTAGAGAACTAGAGAGTCTGCACATCTGCTTAGTGACAGGTGGCACTAGTGCTGCATCTACAACTAAGTCGGCAGCATGCCAACATGACAAGACTGCAACTTGGCCGGCCACAGCACCGCGGCACGCCAGCACGGACGGACAGTGAAAACGTCGAATACAGTGCGGGTAAACCGTCGGCTACAGCGGCCACTCAGTGTTGATGTGCTCCACACGCCCCTTCGAGCGCAGGAATTCTTCAAAATGGATCGCCCATTCACGGTGCGCACGCTTCTCAAAGGCATGGACCTCGGCGCCACTCATGGTGGTGATCTGCGGATACGCGCGAGCGATCGCTGCCAACAGATCTAAGGTCATGGCAACATCAACTTCCGCAGTGTGCGCGTTTTCATCCAGCGGCACCCCGTATGCCGGTGCGAGAATAGCCAACGTTCGTTTGCCCCTTCGATAGCGATTGAGCGCCCGATCCAGCACGAGCGGATCCAGCAACGGCGCGGGTTCGCCCCCTAACCGTTCCGCGAGCGAGCCCGCACCATGACGCCGCAGCTCAGCATCAAGCAAACTCACGTCATACGAACCATTAAACGCAACAACCGGGAAGCCGTTCGACCAGTGATCGACCAGCGCAGAGGCAACCTCGTCAAGCACTTCGACGATTGGGCGGCCATGCTCGCGCGCATACGCGGTCGAAATCCCGTGAACCTCCGACGCCCTCGCGGGAATCTCGATGCCAGGATCGGCCAGCCACGTGCGCACCTCGTCTCTTCCAGCGTCCATCACACCGTGCTCGCGACGTACGAGGGCGGCCGTGACAAGTCGGTCTTCATCGACATTGACGCCGGTTGTTTCGAGGTCAAAGCCAAGCCACGGCTCATCGGTCCACGTCATTTTCTGCTCCTTTTGTTGTGCTGCCCTTGGCGAGCTGATCCACCCGCTGACAGGTCGATCTGTCAGTCGCTTAGTTGTGCTGCCTGTCGATGTCCAGTGTGCACTGAAGCGTGGGCATTTGTGAACTATCCCCGTGCTGAGCTGCACTATCATGACAGCGCTCATGTGAATCGAACACTACATCCACCCGGACAGCTAGGATCGAAGTGTGAGCTATGAAGTTGAAATCGGCAGAGGAAAACGCGGCCGGCGAGCCTATTCGCTCGATGACATCGCACTGATCCCAGCCAGACGCACCCGCGATCCTGAGGACGTCAACGTCGGCTGGCAAATTGACGCGTACCACGTGGATATCCCGATCATGGCAGCGCCCATGGACTCGGTGATGAGTCCGAAAACCGCGATCGAGTTCGGCAAACTCGGTGGAATTGGCGTGCTCGACCTCGACGGTCTGTGGACCCGGTACGAGGACGCAGACGCCGTCCTGGAAGAAATTGAACAGCTGGATGAAGAACACTCGATTGCACGCCTGCAGCAGATTTACTCCGAACCGATCAAGCCTGAGCTCATCACCGCGCGCCTGCAGGAAATCCGCCAGGCCGGAGTGGTAGTCGCCGGCAAATTGTCTCCCCAACGCACTCAGCGCTACTGGCGCTCGGTGGTCGAAGCGGGCGTGGATCTCTTTGTCATTCGCGGAACCACCGTTTCCGCAGAACACGTGTCCTCTCACCACGAGCCGCTCAACCTCAAGCGCTTCATTTACGAGCTGGATGTGCCGGTCATCGTTGGCGGCGTGTGCACCACGACCGCTGCCCTGCACCTCATGCGTACCGGCGCAGCGGGGGTTTTGGTTGGCTTTGGTGGGGGAGCGGCACATTCGACGCGCCAGTCCCTGGGTGTTCATGCTCCCACCGCAACAGCGATCGCCGATGTTGCGGCCGCGCGACGTGACTACATGGATGAGTCGGGCGGCCGATATGTGCATGTCATCGCCGATGGTGGTATTGGGCGCTCAGGCGACGTGACTAAGGCGATTGCCTGCGGTGCAGATGCGGTGATGCTGGGCGCCGCTTTGGCTCGCGCTGAGGAGGCTCCGGGCCGCGGATGGCATTGGGGCTCCGAGGCCACCCACCCGGACATGCCCAGAGGCCACCGCGCCTACGTCGGCACAGTCGGCTCGATGAAACAGATCCTCTACGGCCCTTCCACCAGGGCGGACGGTTCACTGAACTTCGTAGGCGCGTTGCGGCGCACGATGGCGTCGACCGGATTTTCGGAAGTCAAGGATCTGCAGCGTGTCGAAGTTGTGGTCAGCCCCTATACGCCCTCGTAAGCGCCCGCGGGCCGCTAAGAGATACACGCGCCGCGCAGTGGGCGGCCAGCTCCTACGCCCCTCGTAAACGCCTGCGTGTCGTTATTAAGGCCTGCGCACGGAAGGCCGACCCTTGCATAGCCTCGTACACCCCTCCGCTGCTTGTTTCAGACAACAGGTATCGTTTCGAGACAGCAAGTCACCCTCGTCAGTAATTGACGAGGGTGACTGCGTGAGCTCGCCGGGCGAAAACTCGCATGTGAGACCCCTGAGGCACGGCGAGCGCTCCGTGAAGGAGCTTAGGGGTTAGTGTGAGCGGCGACGCGTGTACAGACCTGCGCCAGCGCCGAGCGTGACGAGCACAGCAGCTGCGGCCGCGAGCGGAACTGCGGTTGAGCCGGTGCGTGCCATTCCCGGACGGCTGGCAGCGTACTTCTTGTCGCCAGCATCGGTGCCTTGGCCCTTACCAGTGGTGTCGGGCTTGACCTGACCCTTACCGCCGGCAGGATCGGTGCCCTTTCCTTTGCCTTGGTCAGGGGTCTCTGACGTGGCGACGAATTGATTATCGACAGCCAGCGGCGCGGAATCAAAGCCAAGAGCATTGATCATCGTGTAGTACAGGTCGGACTGGTCGGTGCGACCCACAACGTTCTCAGCACCCGAGCCGGAGGCTGCGACGCGCAGCTGTGCACCGGTGTGTCCCTGGCCGCCGAGAGCCACGTCATCGTCGTTGCTTCCAGCGTTGGCGTAGTTGATCACCATGTCGGAGCCATCGGCTGTGCGCAGCTTGGTGGTGCGGCCGAATGTCTCGGTGCCCCCGCTGGTGATCTGGCTGGTATGCGCGTGATCAGCGGTTACCACAATCAAGGTCGGCTGGCCGCTGGTGGCGACCCAGTTCTGCGCCACCTGGATGGCCTGGTCGAGGTCGTCGAGCTCGCCGATCTGGCCGCATGCGTCAGCAGCATGATCGGCCTTGTCGATCGAGGCTGCCTCCACCTGCAGGAAGAAGCCCTTGTCGTTCTGCAGCAGGTTGATGGCCTTCTTAGTCATTGCTGCCAGTGTGGGGATCTCCGCGGTGCGCTCCGGGTTGAACTCACAGGACTGAGCCGTAAGCGAAGCGCCATCCGTGGTCGGAACCGTCTCGTTGAACATGCGGGGCATGTTGCCGGGGGAGAACAGTCCCAGAACAGGTGCATCCTGGTTGGCCTTGGTGACAGCATCAAGCTCATCGGCGGTGGTGACCACCTGGAAACCGTTGTCCCTGGCGTTGTCGACAACGGACTTGCCGGCAGTCCACTTCGTGGTGTCGCCCCATGTGCCGTCAACCTGAACTGTCTGGTCGAAGGCTTTTGCGCCACCGCCCAGTGTCACGTCAGCGCGCACGTCAACGAGCTGCTCGGAGATCGATCCGAGTCCGCCGTTTTCACGGAACTGCTTCAGGTACTCATCACCCTGGCAGGAGCTGCTGTTCTTGTCGTATTCAGGTCCGTAGCACTTGCGGTTCAGTGCGTGAACGGCAGCGCCGGCAGGTGTGGCGTCCTGGATTTCAGAGGTGGTGACGTTACCGGTCTTGTACCCGGCCGCTTTCGCCTTCTCCATCAGGTTTGACACAGCATTTCCCTGCAGGTCCACACCGATCGCGCCGTTGTAGGTCTTCGTGCCGGTCGACCATCCGGTTGCGGATGCAGCCGAGTCGGTCACGTAGTTGACTGTGCCGTCCTTATTGAGTGCGAAGTGCGTGTAGGAGCCTGTGTAGTCGAGATTGTCGACTCCGGGCAGGCGTCCGTTTGCACCGTACAGGTAGTTGCGCGCGGAGGTGATTTCCGAATCGCCCATGCCGTCTCCGATGAACAAGATGACGTTCTTGGCTTCGCCTTCAGAACCTGAACGCTGCGGGCCGTCTGCACCGTACTGTGAACATTCGCCGGCTGCGGGCACGTGAACCGTGCCGTCCTTTTCAACAATCCTGCAGGTGGTGAATGCATCCTGAGCGGGAACAGGCTTCGTCAACGTGCCTGTGGGCACGGCTGCGCGGGCGCTGGATCCGTTGCCTGCACGGTCCAGGTATGGGTTCATGTTCAGAGCATTGGCGATGGTGAAGAACAGGTCGGTTTGGTCGGTCTGACCCAGAACGTTTTCCTCACCCGGACCGAAAGCAGCGACGCGCAACTGAGCGCCCGTGTGCTGCTGCGACCCGCTGGCATTCGTACCATACGCGATGCTCATGGTGGAATTGTCAGCGGTGAGCAGGCGCGTCACCGGGGAGACGTTGTCGGAACCATCAGCCACGATCTGGCTGGTGTGAGAGTGATCAGCAGTGACAAGAACCAGTGTCTCGCCGTCCTTCTTAGCAAAGTCGAGAGCGACCTTGGTAGCTTCGTCGAGACGCTTAGTTTCACCAATCTGGCCGCATGCGTCTGACGCGTGGTCGCGCTTGTCGATGGAGGCAGACTCGATCTGGAGGAAGAAGCCCTTATCGTTGTCCTTGTTCAGGAGTTCGATAGCTTTGTCGGTCATGGCTTCCAGTTCAGGCTCAGTGCCGATGTCCTGCTTCGTGCACTGGATGGCCTCGCCCTTCGCTCCGCCAATCGTGGCCTGTGACGGCGCGAAGGTGGTCGTCATGTTGCTTGGTGCGAAGAGGCCCAGAACAGGGGTATCTTGGTTAGCTACGGTAACCTGATTCAGTTCGTCAGCGGTGGTCACCACCTGGTAGCCATTGTTCTTGGCATTGTCGAGGACGCTTGCGCCCTTCGTCCAGGTAGTGTTGTACTTCGCGCTACCGGTCAGGAACGGGTTCGTATTGCCGGAATCAGCCATGACCTCTGTGTCGAAGAATGATGCGCCACCGCCGAGGGTGATGTCGGCGCGGGTATCGATGAGCTGCTCGGAAATGGAGCCCAGGCCGCCGTTAACGCGCTGATCTTCGGGGCACTTCGCTTTCTTCTTGCCGGATGGGGCGTAGCACGAGCGTGACGCCACGTGTGCGCCCATGACGGCAGGTGTTGCGTCCTGGATCTCTGACGTCGTGATGTTACCGGTGCGCATGCCCTTGTTCTTCGCCACTTCGATGAGGTTGGCGACGGGCTGACCCTTGATGTCAACGCTGATCGCATTGTTGTAGGTCTTCGTGCCTGTTGCCCATGCGGTACCCGATGCAGCTGAGTCGGTGACGTAGTTGAACGAGCCGTCCTTGTTGACCGAGTGGTGAGTGTACAGTCCCTCACTGGTCAGCTCGTCGATTCCTTCGAAACGGCCGGCAGCGCCGACGAGGTAGTTACGAGCAGCGGTGATTTCCTGCTGGCCCATGCCGTCGCCGATGATGAGAATAACGTTCTTTGCGTGAGCGTCAGTGCGTCCCTGACCCTCCACACCGTATTGCGCGCAATCGCCCGGCTGCAGAGCAACAACGTTGCCATTGGAGTCGAATGCAGTGCATTGTTCTGGTTTGTTGGTCTCATGCGTCGTGGGGGAGTCGGCGACACCTGCCGCCATGCACAGGGGTGTCAGAACCAGAGCCAGAGCACCGGTTCCACACGCCAGACCCACGCGCCGATTACGACGTGAATGCATCTTCCTGCCTTCATCTGGAGGTGTTACTGGATGTTCTTCGCTGCGCACGCAAGGAAAGGCAGAAGCGTAACGACGAACTATCTGTAGCAAAGCAGCCCAACGCAACAGTTCGGTGACACCGTGTAACAGAAAGGTAAACACTTCAAAACTATGCAGGTCACCAAGTGCCGCCTGACGAATCTGATGACGCTATCATTCAAGAAAGAACGCTGGTCACGCGTCCAGATGCCGTCTGTTCGTGGCGGTCTGGACCCCTCGACCGTCGACGATGATTGATCAATCACATGCGGTGCGCGCGGTCAAGGGTGAGATGACTGAAAGGACATGAGATGCCGGTTCGTCGCAAGCGCGCGTCAATGGCTGATGTCGCCAAACTTGCGGGTGTTTCCCCGCAGACCGTTTCACGCGTCTCAAACGGCGAACCCTACGTTGTCGACGACAAACGCCAACGAGTCTTCGAAGCGATGAAAGAACTGGGATACAGACCCAACAGTGCGGCACGCGCCATGAAACGCGGCTCGTTCGACACCCTGGGAGTGGTGTACTACTCCCTGCACGACGTTGGGAACTACCGTTCCCTTGAAGCCATTTCAGAGGCGGCAGCTGAGCGCGGATACGCCACCACGTTGATACCGCTTCAGGCGTCGACTCGGCGCGCCACTGACGGCGCATTCACCAAACTCGGTGAGATGACTGTGGACGCTGCCATTGCCATTATCCCGTCACAATTCCAGGATGACGCGGCTCTCCACCTGCCGCAGGGCATCCCGCTGGTCGTCCTCGGGCCACGCCTGTGGGACGAGGCAAGCGCCGTTGACTTCGAACAAACGTCAGGCGTAAGCGACGCCATGCATCACCTGATTGATCTGGGACACCGGCGCATTGACCATATCAGCGGACCGACGGACTCCTATTCCGCGCAGGCGCGACGCCGCATCTATGAAGCGGTACTGTCCGAATCTAAACTTCCAGCAGGACGCATCTGGCGCGGTGACTGGAGTCCACAATCGGGCTATCAGGCGTGCAGCGCGTTGCTTGACGCGGTGTGTGAGAAGCGCACAGACATGCCGACCGCCATCTTCGTGGCCAACGACCAGATGGCGCTGGGAGCATTTCGCGCCCTGCTAGAACGCGGTCTGCGCGTTCCCGAGGACGTTTCGCTGATCGGTTTTGACAATATTGACGAGGCAGTGGAGTTCCCGACGCCGCTGACCACAGTCATTCAAGACTGGGACAAAGTGGGAGCCAATGCTGTTGACCTTGCTATTGAGATGCTCAACGGTGGCGCACCGACACTGCGTTCAGTCCCAACCCGCCTCATCGTCCGCCAGTCAACGGCAGAGCCAGGTGGACAAGGCCGCCCTCGTCAATAGCCTGTGCGCGACGGAGGAGCAAGCGTGCTCGGGCAGGTACGATCCGCGCGACGGCAGACTGTGCGAGGCGCTTCACCGACAGTCCCACGAAAGTCCCTCGCCGAAGCGGGCAATATGACGGACAATAGGAACGACATAGTTTTCCACCCAAGGAGCTTTCATGACTGAATACCGTATCGAGCACGACACGATGGGTGAGGTTCGCGTCCCCGCCGACGCACTCTACCGCGCGCAGACGCAGCGAGCAGTGGAGAACTTCCCGATCTCGGGTGAGCGGCTGAACTCCCACCACATTGCGGCTCTGGGCGAAATCAAGCGCGCAGCGGCGCTGGCCAACCTGGAGCTCGGCGTGATCGACCAGGAAACGTCGGATGCCATCGTTGCCGCCGCCGATGAGGTCATCGCCGGTCAGCACGACGACAACTTCCCGATCGACATCTTCCAGACCGGCTCGGGCACGTCGTCAAACATGAACACCAACGAGGTGATCGCCACGCTGGCAACCCGTGCCTCCGGTAAGGAGATTCACCCGAACGACCACGTCAACGCCTCGCAGTCCTCCAACGACGTGTTCCCCTCTTCGATCCATATCGCCGCATATCAGGCGGTCGTTGAGGTGCTGCAGCCAGGACTGAAGAAACTGCACGCCTCGCTGGACGCCAAGGCGAAAGAGTTTGCCAATATCGTCAAGTCGGGCCGCACCCACCTGATGGATGCCACACCGATCATGCTGGGCCAGGAATTCTCCGGATATGCAGCACAGATCTCGCACGGCCTGGATCGCATTGAAGCAGCGCTGCCCCGCCTGGCTGAATTGCCGCTGGGCGGTACGGCCGTAGGCACCGGCATCAACACGCCGGAGGGCTTCTCGGCTCGAGTGATCGAACTGATCGCCGAGCACACCGGTTTGCCATTGCGCGAAGCAGACAACCACTTCGAGGCTCAGGCCGCTCAGGATTCGCTGGTCGAACTGTCGGGTGCGCTGCGCACGGTTGCTGTGTCGCTGGTGAAGATCGCCAACGATCTGCGGTGGATGGGCTCCGGCCCGCGCGCCGGTATTGGTGAGATTCACCTGCCCGACTTGCAGCCAGGCTCCTCAATCATGCCCGGCAAGGTCAATCCGGTTCTGCCTGAAGCAACTGTGCAGGTTGCCGCTCAGGTCATTGGCAACGATGCGGCGATCACGTTTGCCGGTTCGCAGGGCAACTTCGATCTGCTGGTGATGCTGCCCGTGATGGCCGCCAATCTGCTGCAGTCGATCAACATCGTGGGCAACGTGACGGCAGTACTGGCCGAACGCTGCATTGACGGCATCGTGGCGGACGAAGAGCGCTGTCTGACGCTGGCGCAGTCCTCACCGTCAATCGTGACGCCGCTGAACCGCCTGATCGGATACGAAAACGCTGCCAAGATCGCGAAGCACTCCGTCAAGAAGGGCATCACAGTGCGTGAGGCAGCCCTTGACCTGGGATTCGTGGAGCGTGGTGAGCTGACCGAAGAACAGCTGGACAAGGCTCTGGATGTTCACTCAATGACCGGTTCATTCTGATTCGTTGGTGAATCACACTGACTGAAGTCAGGAACGAGGGCGGCTCTGCTGAGTCGCCCTCGTTTTGTTGTCTGCGTGGCAGCTGAATCGCCGAGTGGTCGCATGCAAGCGACCACTCGGCAAAACCCCCGGCATCATCTGGCGTCATCCCGGTACTATCCCGGCAGCATCAGGAGACGGTACTGTGTCCGATGAGCATGACGAAGCGCCATGATTTCTCGCGCCTGCCCTGCGAAAGGACTAGCATGGAACGCGTCCTACCGACAGGTCAATTACCGTGCGGGTCTTGAGGAGAACACGTGCCCCCACCGAATCAGAAAGTGACATTCCAGCAGGCACGAGCAGCCCGCCTGGCTGTCGCCGCGCTGTTCTTCACGAACGGTGCCCTTTTTTCGAACCTGATACCCAGGTACCCTGAAATCAAAGACATCTTCGCGCTGTCTGATTCAATTTACGGTCTGACCATCGCACTGTTCCCACTGGGAGCAATCTGCGCAGGACCACTGGCGGGAGCGTTCATCCGCCGCTTTTCATCCGCTCGCACAGCATGCCTGGGAACCGTGGGGATCGGTGTATTCCTCTCAATCGTCGGACTGATCGCCACGTGGCGCGCTTCCCTTGGCGCGCAGGCAACCGGAACAACACTGGCCACTGCCGTCTACATACTGTACGCCGTCATGTTTTTCTCTGGCGGCGCGTTCGACTCCGTGACCGACGTGGGACAAAATGCCCACGGCCTGCGTGTACAGAAACTCTATGGGCGTTCCATCATTAATTCCTTCCACGCGGCGTGGTCCATCGGTGCAGTGGCTGGCGGCCTCATGGGCTCCCTCGCCACCTCGCTGCACATTCCGCTGGGCTGGCACCTGACCGGCTCATCACTGATCTTCATCATTGTCGGATTCACTGCGTACCGCTTCACCCTTCCCGGTAGCGATGACGTACCGGAGCGTATCGAACGCATCACCGACGCCGAATCAATGACATTGTCGGGACGCACAACACCGGGAGGCCCCGATATCGCCAGTGACCAAGCGGAATCAACTCAGACGCAGCAGGTACGTCCGGTGGCCGTCAGCACTCTTGTTGCCATCACAACGCTGACATTCCTGTCGATCTCAGGAACGCTGGTTGAAGACGCCGGAAACGCGTGGTCCGCTCTGATTATGCGCGACTATCTGGGGATCCCCGGTGGAGCTGCAGGACTCGCGTTTGTCGTGCTGCTCTTCTCGCAGGCCATCGGCCGAATCGTTGCTGACAAAGTGATCGACGCGATCGGTGCGCGCGGGACGAGTTTCATAGGCGGTGCCATGGTGCTTGTCGGCGGTGTTGTTGCCTTCGTCTACCCGCATGTGGCCACGATGATCCTCGCGATGGTTCTTGCCGGTGCGGGATGCTCGGCAATTGTGCCAATCGCCATGAACGCGGCAGACAACATTCCCAGGATGAAAACAGGTAGTGGACTGACAATCGTGACGTGGTTGATGCGCTTGGCGTTTCTGCTGTCGCCGCCGATCATGGGCATGATTGTTGAAGCTACTTCGTTGCGGGCAGTGCTGGCCGTGCTTGCCGTCAGTGGCGCATTGACATTGGCGACGGCGTGGATCATTGCCCCTCGCGATCGACGAGGGCGACTGAGCTAAGCCGCCGCACTTCCAGCGAAGCGCCTGTGCCTCTCAGTGAGCAGCAGCGCTGGGCGCGGCTCAGTCAGAGTCAGAATTAGAGTCAGAATCCACGTCAGATTCTGATGCCACAGCTGCGCGTGCCGCAGACTTCGCTCCAGCACGCGCCAACCATTGCACCAGTGCAGCGGTGAACAGACCCATGCAGATCAGGATCAGGACAAAAGAAGAAAAATCGTCGCCCATAAACAACAACGTCATGATGATTGCAATGGAGTGGACGGCACAGATGATACCGGCGGCACCGACCAGTGGCCACGCTGCACGATGAGCGGCACGCCATGCGCTTTCGCTGACGCGCGCTTCTTCAATCGGGATACCCCACGATGATCCCATGGGGAGGCCAGGGCGTCGAATACGCCGGGCCTGGTTGATAAGGTAGCCGCCGGCAGCCAGCAAAATAGCCGCGCTGACCCACGCGAAGATGGTGAAAACAGCTAGAGCCATGTCTCCGTACTTTCTGTATCAATGCGCAGGGCAGCGATCACATCTGTGCGCAGCACCATCGGTTCATCGTTCCTCCTCCGAATATCAGAGGAAGGGAATCCGGTCACGCCCCGAGGAGCCAGATCCGAGAGGAATACCTCAGACATGTCTCCTCAGGAGCGCTTCCGGAAACCTGTTCTTTCAGTCGTGCTGAGCCAGGCTCAGAGCCTGACGTGCAATCGCCAGCTCCTCGTTGGTGGGGTAGCACAAAACGGTGACTGACGAATCAGGGTGTGACAGGACGATCGGAGCCTTGACATGCCAGTTTTCCCAGTTCAGATCATGGTTGATCTTCACACCGAACGGTGCGAGGGCATCACATAGCTCTTCACGCACGCCCGGATCGTTTTCGCCAATGCCAGCGGTAAACGTCAAGGCGTCCAGTCCGCCCAGCTCCGTCCAGTACGCGCCCACATACTTTACCAGGCGATGAATGTACACATCCATGCCCGCGCGTGCGCGCTTGGAAATCTCCTCAGGACCGTTTTCAATGAGCTCCCAGTTGGTGCGCATGTCAGCTTCGCCGGTCATGCCCTTCATGCCGGAGCGCTTGTTGAGGAATTCGTCAACCTGATCGACTGTCATGCCAGCTTCGCGCTGCAGGTGGAACACAACAGCTGGATCGATGTCGCCTGAACGAGTGCCCATCACCAGGCCCTCCAGAGGCGTCAATCCCATCGAGGTGTCGATCGCGCGCCCGCTGTCCACGGCCGAGGCCGACGCGCCGTTGCCCAGGTGCAGCACAATCTGCTTGAGGTCATCGCGGCCCAGCATCTTGGAAACCTCTTCGGAGACGAACTGGTGAGACGTGCCATGAGCACCATAGCGGCGAATACCGTACTGGCGGGCAACATCGCGGTCAATCGCATACATTGCCGACGCCTCGGGCAGATGCTGGAAGAACGCGGTGTCAAAGACTGCCACGTGCGGCACGTCGGGCATCAGCTCACGCGCAACATCGATGCCTTTGAGGTGTGCAGGGTTGTGCAACGGTGCCAGTGTGCACAGCTTTTCAATCAACGCGCGCACATGATCGTCCACCAGTGCGGGCCCATCGAAGTAGGATCCGCCCTGCACGATTCGGTGGCCGACGGCCACAATCCCAGCTTCAGCAAGCGTGGGGCCAACCTCGTCAAAAATGGCGAGAACCTTCTGCAGCCCATCACCGTGATCGGGGACCGGCTCTTTACGAACGAGTTCCTCGCCCGCATGCTTGTGCGTGATGATGCCGACCGGCTCACCGATTCGTTCGACGATTCCTTTGGCGAGGACGTCTCCCGACACGGGGTTGATCAGCTGATATTTAATGGAGGACGATCCGGAGTTGATGACCAGAACTGTGGACACGCGGGTGGCCTTTCGTTGGAAGTTTCCGTAAATAGTGACAAATGGGATCTGGTGGTGCGCCTGGAGTGGCGGCGCACCACCTGACTACTGCTCAGCCTTGTGCCTGGACAGCGGTCAGAGCGATGGTGTTGACGATGTCTTCCACCAAAGCTCCTCGAGACAAATCGTTGACGGGCTTGTTCAGGCCCTGCAGCACCGGGCCGACAGCCACGGCGCCAGACGAGCGCTGGACGGCCTTGTAGCCGATATTGCCGGCATTCAGTGACGGGAAGATGAACACGTTCGCCTTGCCGGCAACATCAGAATCGGGCGCCTTCTTGGCGGCAACCGCCGGATCCACCGCAGCATCGAACTGAATCGGGCCTTCGATGGCCAGCTCGGGGGCCTTTTCTCGGGCAAGACGCGTGGCCTCCACAGTTGCGTCGATATCGGGGCCGGAGCCGGACGTGCCCGTCGAGTAGGACAGCATTGCGACGCGCGGTTCCACGCCGAATTGCTCGGCAGTCTTAGCCGATGAAATCGCGATGTCAGCGATCTGTTCTGGCGTGGGGTTCGGGTTGACAGCGCAGTCGCCAAAGACCCACACGCGATCCTTCATCAGCATGAGGAACACGGAGGAAACGATCGACACGCCCGGTGCCGTCTTGATGATTTGGAAGGAGGGCACAATTGTGTGAGCCGTGGTGTGAGCTGCACCGGACACCATGCCGTCAGCATCGCCCATGTGCACCATCATCGTGCCGAAGTAGGACACGTCGCGGATTTTCTCGCGGGCCTGCTCAATGGTGATGCCCTTCTTAGCGCGCAGGCGAGCAAATTCTTCGGCGTACTTTTCCACCAGTTCAGCATCGTCGAGTGCCACTACTCGCGCGGCTGCGATATCAAGGTTGAGCTGCTGTGCGCGCTCGCGGATGGCAGCTTCATCGCCCAGCAGAATAATGTCGGCAATGCCCAGTTCGAGCACCTCAGCAGCCGCCTGCAGGACGCGATCGTCATCAGGCTCAGGAAGGACGATGCGCTGGCGATCCGCGCGGGCACGATCAATGAGGTCAGCCTGGAATGACACGGGGGTCACGACACCTGCCAGTTTTGCCGAGGTAATCTGCTCCACGGTGTTCTGGTCGAGGCGGTCCGAAATGACGGGGATCTGCTCGCATGAAACGGATTCGGCGCGCACACCCGGTACGATCAGTGCCACGACTTGTGCGTGGTGGGCTCTGGCGCGAGCGCATGCCGCCTGGGCCTGCACGCTCACGAGGTCAGCAGGGACGCCCTCGGCATCGAGGACGAGGATGACGCGCGCACCTACGGAGGCTGCGACGTCAAGGCTCCATCCGATTGAATCGAAAGTGGGCACTGCGGAAAAGTCTGCATGTTCGAGCAGGGTTACGTCGGATGAATCGGCGCGAACGGCGTTGATGACGTGAGCGAAAGCTGAAGCGGAGTCCTGCGCAACCTCTGTGATGGAAGTGTCCAGGAGGGTGTCTGCACGGGTCACTGAGTGGTCCTTTTCCAGTGCAGATACGAGGTCATCGCATATCTGTGTAGCGTTGACGGTAGGTTCGGGTTGAATGACGAGGTAGCGGTCGGTCACTGTCTCTCCTAGCTCTACTACGAGGAAGTCCCTCACCGGATTCGCGACGACGGGACACTGGTTTCATGGTATCGCCGCGAGCGTGACCCATGCCGTAATCTTGGGGCAAAACGTTGTGGATGTGCCCACGTTTGGGGCACTTCAGTGGTGTGCGTCTCCTTTTGAGGTCTTTGTGATGGATGTGTGCGCGACGCATGGATTGTTCGTGTGTGCTGCCTTGTTCAGGTGGCGTGCACGGTGCCGACTCTGTCACTTGATGTGGCGCAGTAGGTGTGACGAGGCAGAGCCGATACAGTAAAGGCAATGAATACATCTGAAGCCGGCTCCGAGCACGGTCGGACGCATCCGCTTGATCGTCGCGCGAACGCGATACTGCGAACCGCGACGATTATTTTGACGTGCCTCGGCGTGGTGACGATGGTGGTCTTCACGCTGTTCGACCATCCGCATCGGGCGGTGGTTGTGCTGATTGTGATGTTGTATGCCTTTGCTGTAACGCGGGCGATATGGCCGACTCCTGTGTGGTTCGGCTCGCGTCGCCGCTTCTTCGACGTCGCGTTGTACGCCGGTTTGGCGAGCGCCATCTGGTTCCTCTCGCCCTTTACTGCGACCGTCGCCAGCTAGGTGTGGCGAGCTCCGCCAGTCGGATTCCTTCGCCACTGAAAGCTCGGGTTCTGCAGCCCTGGCCAGCTAGATTTGATGTGCCCCGTCGGCTCACTTCTGCAACTGTCTCCAGCTCAGGCCCAGCATCCCTCGGCAAAATCTTTGCCTGCCCAGGCCCTGCACTCATCGTCACAATCTTCGCTTGTCAAAGCCCTGCATCCCTCGCCAGAAATCACACCAGCCCGGGTGCCACGCGCGAAGCCGGCCATCGAGAGCAAAAATCTGCCAGAGTGCTGAAAGATATCTCGATATCGAGTAATCTTCTTTTTAGGTGAACCACATCACCGCGCGCGCTGCAGATGGCGTGCTGATTGCGAAGATCTGAAGACCGTAAGGAGCAGTCCGACAATGTCAACCATTAAGGTACAAGGACCAATCGTCGAACTTGACGGCGATGAAATGACACGGATCATCTGGCAATTCATCAAAGATCGCCTCATCCACCCGTACTTGGACGTCGACTTGCGCTACTACGACCTGTCGATCCAGAACCGCGATGCCACCGACGACCAGGTGACGATCGATGCAGCGCACGCTATCCAGGAACACGGTGTCGGCGTCAAATGCGCCACCATCACTCCTGACGAGGCGCGTGTCGAAGAATTCGGTTTGAAGAAGATGTGGCGTTCTCCCAACGGCACGATTCGCAACATCCTCGGTGGCGTCATTTTCCGCGAACCCATCATCATCTCGAACGTTCCGCGCCTTGTTCCTGGATGGACCAAGCCAATCGTTGTGGGACGTCACGCATTTGGCGATCAGTACCGCGCAACAGACTTCAAGATCCCCTCGGCCGGCACGGTCACGATTACCTTTACCCCTGAAGACGGATCTGAGCCCATCGAACATGAGGTCGTCAAGGTGCCCGAGGGTGGCGGCGTTGCCATGGGCATGTACAACTTCAACGAATCGATTGCCGACTTTGCGCGCGCCTCATTCGCATACGGACTGCAGCGCGGATACCCCGTCTACCTGTCAACGAAGAACACCATTTTGAAGGCCTACGATGGGGCATTCAAAGACATCTTCCAGGACATTTTCGACCACGAATTCAAGGCCGAGTTTGAAAAAGCAGGACTGACGTACGAGCACCGTCTGATCGACGACATGGTCGCCTCGTCACTGAAATGGGAAGGCGGATACATCTGGGCGTGTAAGAACTATGACGGAGACGTCCAATCCGACACCGTTGCACAGGGATTCGGCTCCCTGGGCCTCATGACGTCAGTTCTGCTCACCCCAGATGGCAAGACGATGGAGGCCGAGGCCGCTCACGGAACAGTCACGCGCCACTACCGTCAGCATCAGGCTGGCAAGCCGACTTCCACCAACCCGATTGCCTCGATTTTCGCGTGGACCCGAGGCCTGGCACACCGCGGCAAGCTGGACTCAACGCCGGAAGTGACCGAGTTTGCGCAGACCCTTGAAGACGTCGTCATCAAGACTGTCGAGGGCGGCCAAATGACGAAGGATCTGGCACGACTGATCGGACCGGATCAGCAGTGGTTGACAACGGAAGAGTTCCTGACAGCTCTGGACGAAAACTTGCAGGCGCGATTGAAGTAGCTCGTAGCTGTTACCTGAAGGAGCGGCGCAGTGTCCACGGCAGATGCTGCGCCGCTCTTTCATGCGGTGTGTCGATGTAAGCGGCGGCCTGTCGTGTAGGTGTGCATAGTCGGTGTCCTGTGCTGGTGTGCATAGTCGGTGTCCTGTGCTGGTGTGCATAGTCGGTGCACTCGCGCGCAGTCCTCGTCTACTACGCATTGTTGGCGCCCTCCCATATACTCACCTGTCGATCTGATGCGAGACCACTCCTCCCATCCCCGTCACTTACACAACTGTCGATCTGATGCGAGACCATTCCACCCATCCCCTCCACTTACACAACTGTCGATCTGGGCGGCTGAACTGGTAACTCTTTTTCAGGCGAACCGCTCTGAACTGCATCGATGGTGATGAAAGCTGATCAGGTCACCCTCGTACCTCGTCCTGATCGACAGAAGGGGGCGAAGGGGGCGAAGGGGGCGAAGAGGGCAAAGAGAAGGAGAGGGGTGAAAAGGGCAACGGCGTGAGGGGGCAGGGGAATGAAGAGGGGCGAGGGGGGGAAAGTGAGGGGGAAAGAAACGGGCGAAGGGAGGAACGCGTGTCGCAATGGTGAAGCGAGAATTCACTGGCGCCGCGTTGGCCGTCACTGACACGATGAGCGGGCAATTGCGAGATGCCCCATCGGGCCAATTGACGGTAGTCTAGTTACGGGCATGCTGAACTTCGTGACCTGCGAGGCCAGCAACGCAGATGCACCGGTACGATTTTGGAGGAACTTCATGTCGACTGAGCCAACCAGCACCGAGGCAATGACCCTCGATAATTCGTCGAATACGCATGATCCCAATACGCCGCAGGTCGACACAGATCCTGATGCTCCGCGAATCGGCGTCCTCACGTCTGGTGGTGACGCTCCAGGAATGAACGGAGCCGTGCGCGCCGTTGTTCGCAGCTGCCTGGCCCGCGGGGCGCACCCCTACGCCATTATGGAAGGGTGGGCAGGTGCTGTCAGCGGCGGAGACGCCATCAAGGAAATGGGATGGTCAGACGCGTCAGGCATCCTCGCTGAAGGCGGAACCATCATCGGCACAGCACGGTGCGACGAATTCCGCGAGTACGAGGGGCGCCACCGCGCAGTCCTGAACCTTGTCAGGAACGGAATCGACCGGCTCGTCACCATCGGCGGCGACGGCTCCCTGTCAGGCTCAGAAGAATTTCAGGACGAGTGGCCCCAACACATCCGTGAGCTTCGCGACGAGGGGGAAATCAGCGATGAGGACGCCCGCCGCCATGAGTACCTTCGGGTGGTCGGCCTGGTTGGATCCATCGACAACGACCTGGTCGGCACAGATATGACGATCGGTGCGGACACCGCGCTGCACCGCATCATCGACGCCATCGATCACATATCCTCCACCGCGGCATCGCACCAACGTACCTTCATCATCGAAGTAATGGGCAGGCATTGCGGGTACCTCCCGCTCATGTCGGCAGTGGCAGGCGGCGCGGATTATGTATTCACGCCGGAAAACCCGGCAGGCCCCGGCTGGCAGGAAGACATGTGCTCCAAGCTCCTCGCAGGACGTGCAGCCGGACGACGCGAATCGATGATCCTCGTCGCAGAAGGAGCCACCGACCAAGACGGCGAACCAATCACCACGCAAAACGTGGCCGACGCGTTACGTGAAGGAACAGGCGAAGACCCCCGCATCACAATCCCGGGCCACACTCAGCGAGGCGGATCACCCTCGGCATACGACCGTTGGATGTCGACACTGCTCGGATACGCAGCCGTCCAGGAACTTGTGAAAGCAGGCGACGATTTTTCCCCATGTGTGCTGGGCGTGCGCCACAATCGCGTCACTCGTATTCCGCTCACCAGAGCAATTAAACGCACACGCTCCGTCAAAGCGATGATCGCGGCTGGCGACTACACGGCAGCGCAGCAGGCGCGAGGTTCCTCGTTCTCAACCATGCTGGAAGTCAATGAGATACTGTCAGCGCCTCCGGTTGACATCACGATTGCAGACGACGCGAAACGAGTCGCGATCCTGCATGTCGGCGGACTGGCACCTGGTATGAACACTGCAGCTCGCGCAGCGGTTCGTCTGGGTATCGCACGAGGCTGGCGGATGCTGGGCGTTGACGGATCATGGTCAGGCCTGATGGATGGGAGAGTCCGCGATCTCACGTGGTCTGACGTAGAAGGCTGGGCCTTCCACGGTGGAGCGGAGCTGGGCACTCGCCGCGCGATTCCGACAGTGGAACAGTTCTATGAGATTGGCCGTGCAATCGAACGCAACCGCATCGACGCCCTCGTCATTATCGGAGGACTGAACGCGTACCTGGCAGTCCAACATATGACTGCTGAGCGGGTACGATACCCAGCGTTCAAGATTCCGATGATCCTGGTGCCGGCCTCAATTGACAACAATCTTCCCGGCGCGGAGCTGTCTATTGGTGCTGACACCGCGCTGAACAATGCTGTGTGGGCGCTGGACCGTATCAAGGAATCGGCTGCCGCGTCGAGGCGCTGCTTTGTTGCCGAGACGATGGGCAGGCGTTGCGGCTACCTCACCCTCATGGCCGCGATGGCGACCGGCGCCGAATACGCCTACATCCATGAGCGCAATTTCGACTTGGCCGATCTGGACAAGGACGCCAAGCGCATGCGCAGAGCGTTCGAAGAAGGTCGGCGCCTGTTCCTGGTGGTTGTCAATGAAGAAGTGTCCGCGCATTATGACCGAGAATTCCTCGCCTCAGTGTTCGAAGCTGAAGGTCAAGGGCTTTTCGACGTGCGTGACTCCGCCCTCGGCCATCTGCAGCAGGGAGGAGCACCGACTCCCTTTGACCGACTGCTCGCCACAAGGCTCGTGTATTACGCATTGAAGCACCTGGCTGAACAGTTTGATGCTGATGACCACCGCGCGGTCTATATCGGGATGATTGAAAACGACATTGAGGCGCGGCCGGTAGAATCAATGTCAGCTGATTTGGACTCTGAGAACCGCAGGCCAATTGAACAATGGTGGCTCGAACTGCTGCCCGTGCTGTCTGCCGTATCCTTGGAGCATTCAGATACACCACTGGCCGACGTGTCGATCTCGCTGGCTGAGCCTGTTCCAGCTGATGGCGAGTGAGCGCTGCGGCACTGTGACCCAGACATACGCTCTATGAAGGAGGACGCAATGGGGATGGAAGCTCCCGTTAATCCGACAACAACCTCAGCTTGGGGACAACTCGACGAGTTGGCAGAAGTCTTTGTTCCTGACTTGCGCGGATGGTTCGAGAGCGAGCCGAACCGTGCCCAGCAGTGGACGCGACGCGTGGGTGACCTGCACGTGGATCTGTCGAAGAACCTCATCACCTCCGACGTTCTGGAGCGCCTCCTTGAGCTGGCGCAGCAGTGCAACGTGGGGGAGCGGCGCGACGCCATGCTGCGCGGCGAGCACATCAACGTCACCGAGGACCGCGCAGTGCTGCACACCGCCCTGCGCCGCGCACCCGATGACGTTTTGGAAGTTGACGGTGTCAACGTGGTCAAGGATGTGCGCGCAGAACTCAAGAAGATCTACGCCTTCGCGGACAAGGTTCGTGCAGGAAAGTGGTTGGGCGCCAGCGGAAAACCGTTGACGACAATTGTCAACGTCGGCATCGGCGGATCCGATCTCGGTCCCGTCATGGCATACGAGGCGCTCAAGCCGTACGTCCAGGATGGCATCGAATGCCGCTTCATCTCCAACATCGACCCGACCGATGCGGGAGAAACAACGAAGGACCTTGACCCTGAGACCACGCTGATCATCGTGGCCTCGAAGACATTCACAACCCTTGAGACAATCACGAACGCCAAGGTCGTGCGTCAATGGCTGCTGTCCGGGTTGCGCGAACGCGGCATCATTGCCGAGGGTGGCTCTGCCGAATCGGCGGGCGCCGCTGGTGAGCAGAGCGCCGGAACGGTGAGTGAAAGAGAAGCGATCTCGCGCCACTTCGTTGCGGTGTCGACTGCTCTGGACAAGGTCGAAGAATTCGGCATCGATCCTGCCAACGCGTTTGGATTCTGGAACTGGGTCGGCGGGCGCTATTCGGTGGACTCCGCGGTTGGTACGTCCCTTGTGGTGGCAATTGGTCCGGAACGCTTCGAGGAATTCCTCACCGGTATGCGCACGGTTGACCAGCACTTCGCGACCGCCAAACCTGAAGACAACGTACCCCTGCTGATGGGTCTGCTCAACGTGTGGTACGGCAACTTCCTGGGTGCTGACACTCACGCGGTTTTGCCATATTCACAGTATCTGCACCGTTTCCCTGCTTACCTGCAGCAGCTCACGATGGAGTCCAACGGCAAATCAGTGCGCTATGACGGGGCTCGGGTGGACTACGACACGGGTGAAATCTTCTGGGGTGAGCCTGGCACGAATGGTCAGCATGCTTTCTACCAGTTGATTCATCAGGGGACCCGCATGGTGCCGAGCGACTTCATCGCATTCGCCAACCCGACGTGGAATCTGCGCGACGAATGTGCCGGTGAGAATGGTGCCGATATGCATGAATTGTTCCTGTCGAACTTCTTCGCTCAAACTCAGGCACTGGCGTTTGGCAAGACTGCTGAGGAGGTACGCGCGGAAGGCACTCCCGAGGAAATCGTGCCGGCACGCATCTTCGGTGGAAACCGTCCGACCACGTCGATCATGGCACCCAGCCTGACACCGTCAGTTCTGGGGCAGTTGATAGCTCTGTACGAGCACATCACCTTTGTCCAGGGCGCGATCTGGGGGATTGACTCCTTCGATCAGTGGGGTGTGGAGCTTGGTAAAGTGCTCGCCCGCGGCCTGATGCCTGCCATTACCGGCGATGAGGACGTCTTGGCGTCGGTGGACTCTTCGACTCGCGCGCTGATCGAGTACTACCGCGCCTACCGGCGGGACTAAGCAACCGATGGGTAAGCCGACGGGGTGACTCAGCGCCGTATATCTGAATGCTTGCCAGTGGCTGCAGGAACTGAGATAGTTCCTGCAGCCACTTTTGTGTGCGGTGAGCTAACGACGGTGTAGCTCATGGTAGGACTCGGGCGCTTCAGTACGAAGATTCTAAGTGCCGACATTCGGTCGCGGTCGGCATTTATAAGAGAGGTAGAAACTCTGTGGACGACATGGTAAGAAAAACATACACACCGGCACATAAGTCGGTGCAGATAAAATCTCAACAACACGGCAGTAGGCCAAGGATGTTCCCCGAGTTCTGACATCCTAGAGGGGGAATCTCAAGAAAGCCGAAATGGAGGCAAACGTCGAGGGATGGAGTCCGTGATGATTGTCGGGTTTATTGTGGCTGTAGTTCTAATCCTTCTGATCGCCGCCGCAGCGGTGGTTGCGCGGCGAAAAATGCCGAGCAACCGGACCGACTACTTCACCGCCAAGTACGGCGGTTCAATCGACCGCATGTTAAGAGAATCTCCCGTTGATAAAGACTCACTGCGCCTCATCCGCGACACCGATAAACGCGGCGAAATCAGGGCAACGCGGGCCCTCATCAAGCAAGATCCTGTCCCGCTTGAAGTTGCAGTGGAGTTTATCCGCCGCCTGTAAACGACGCGAAGGGTACTTCCCGCCAGTAAACGTGTGGCCGCCCCGGAAGGGGCGGATGCCTTCTCCGATGGCTCAAACTGCGGAGCGCCTGACGGCCCAAGCCCCGCGGCGCGGGCATGCTGTACGAATCACCGTGAGCACGCCCGTGCATCTACCGCGCTCACCGTGTTCCGGCAGCTACGTGCTCCGACAGTTAGTTGTATCGGAACGCGTCGGTTGACAGGCGAATCTCATCCGCATCATCACCTGAACCAGCAGACTGTGAGTCATCAGAGTCACCCTCGTCGTCCTCGTCCATTACGGCGAGGGCGTCGAGGAACTCTTCATGCGAATCTGAACACTCGAACGCAAAGCGAGCCAAAGCCTCCGGCGACGTCGTCTTCTCCAAATCAACAAGCGCCTGGTCAACATCGAAGTCGGCCTGAGGCCACGACGGATTGATGTCGATAAGCGTGCGGCGCAGAATCTCTGAAACCGCCAATCGCGCATACCACTTGCGATCAGCGGGGACAACATACCACGGTGCGTCATCAGTGGAGGTCCGCGAAATCACTTCCTGATACGCCTGCTGATATTGCGACCACTCATTGCGCACCACCAAGTCGCCAGTCGAGAACTTCCAGTGCTTGTCACGACGGTCGAGGCGCTCACGCAGCCGCTCCCCCTGCTCTTCAAAAGAAATCGCAAGGAAAATCTTGATGATATGAATACCCTTTTCCAGGGTGCGCTTTTCGAAACGCCTGATGGCGCGGTAGCGATCTCGAAGGGTCTTGTCGTCGACGACCCATGAGCGCCCATGCTCATCATCGTGACCCACCAGTTTTTGCGCCGTCGGCACCAAGACATCCTCATAGTGGGAGCGGTCAAACACGCCAATCATTCCAGGTTCGGGAAGCTCGCGGCGAATGCGCCACAGAAAATGGTGCTTGAGTTCTTCTTTCGTGGGGGCTTTGAACGCCGCCAGAGACACGCCCTGCGGGTCCACCAACCCCATCACATGCCGCACAATGCCGCCCTTACCGGCGGTATCAAGCCCTTGGAGGACGATCAACACTGCTTCAGAGCTGCCGTTATCGCTGTGAGCCTGCGCAAAGAGTCGTTCCTGCAGCTCGGCCAGATCAGTTGCCTGATCTTCCATAGCTTTCTGGCCGTCCTTCTTACCCTCGTCCCAGCCGGGAGTCTTGTCACGGTAAATGGTTGCCAAATCCAGCTCTCCGTGAACGGCAAGCAGTTTGCGCGGATCAGTTGTCCAGCCTCGCTGCCGGGAAGAATCCATCGTCGAGGCACGTGTAGGCACGGCATCTGCTCGGTCGGCGCGCTTCTTTTTCTTCTTCGAACCCATGGGTGACATTTTAGTGACGAGGGCGACTCTTTTACACCTTAGAAACGCCTGTAAACGCGGAAAAGATCGACCGTTTTGCACAGAGTCGTCGCAAACTTGGGACTGCTTTCCCTAGTAAAGGACAAAATTGCGCCGTAGGCTTGTCATGAGAGCTCGGAGCACGGATCCGGGCCGGAACGCGAACCCTACCGGGAACGCTCGATCATTCAATCAAGGAGTTCCACATCATGGCTCAACCCAAAATCGTCACCGTAACCGGTGCCGCTGGAAACATTGGATACGCGCTGCTTTTCCGCATCGCATCAGGCGCAATTTTCGGACCCGACGTTCCAGTCAAGCTTCATCTGCTGGAGATCCCTCAGGCTGTCAAGGCAGCTGAAGGCACAGCCATGGAGCTCGACGACTGCGCATTCCCGCTGCTGGCCGGCGTCGACATTTTCGATGACGCCACCAAGGCATTCGAGGGAACCAGCGTTGGCCTGCTCGTGGGTGCACGCCCGCGTTCGAAGGGCATGGAGCGCGCTGACCTGCTTGAAGCCAATGCCGGAATCTTCGGACCTCAGGGTGCCGCAATCAACGCTGGCGCAGCCGATGATGTGCGCGTCCTGGTCGTGGGCAACCCCGCCAACACGAACGCCGTGATCGCAGCCAACGCTGCGCCCGATGTGCCAGCCGACCGCTTCACCTCCATGATGCGTCTGGATCACAACCGCGCCATCAGCCAACTGGCCCACAAGACCGGTGCAGCTGTCAGCGACATCAAGAACATTGTTGTGTGGGGCAACCACTCGGCCGACCAGTACCCGGATGTCTCCTACGCCACCGTTGACGGAAAGCCGGCCACCGACCTGGTTGACGAAAAGTGGCTCGACGAGGAATTCCGCCCTGTCGTTGCCAAACGTGGCGCCGCCATCATCGCCGCACGTGGCGCGTCCTCAGCGGCATCGGCAGCCAACGCCGCAATCGACCACATGCACACCTGGATCCACGGCACGCCCGAAGGTGAATGGGTCACCGCTGGTGTCCATTCAGATGGCTCGCACTACGACGTTCCTGAAGGCTTCTCCTTCGGCTTCCCGGTGCGCGCAGTGAACGGCGAATACCAGATCGTTGAAGGCCTCGAAATCTCCGAAGCCACCCGCGCCGGCATCGACCACAACATCAAGGCTCTGCAGGAAGAATACGACGCAGTGAAAGCCCTCGGCTTCATCAAGTAGTTCTCGCCAGCAGGACAGTCCAGAAGAACGCTGGAACGCCCTCCCTGACTTGCTCCACGAGCAATAATCAGGAGGCGCATCCAGCGTTCTTTTTGTGCTGTGACTGGCATACTTGAATATGGGTGCGCCATCCCTGTTTTCAGAGATAGAGTTTGTTATCACTTCAACGATGCAGTGTGGAAACAATATCGAAAGGATTCAAATGATTGGGTTCCTCATAGCGACTGCCACGACCGTGGTTGTGGCGTATCTGATTTTTCACCGTTATCATCCGCAGACCGTCCTGATTTTTTCCGGTCTATTTATGCTGCTTTGCGCTATTCCACTGTCAATGAAACCATTGATGGATGAAGACCAGACCACTGGCTCGGCGTTCCTGGATGTCTTCGACCAGATCACTCAGACGTTCGGGAATCTAGGTGCCAAGCTCGGTCTGATCATCATGGCGGTCGGCGGTTTCTCGCTGGTCATGGACCGAGTCGGTGCATCATCAGCACTGGTCGCCATCGCAACCAAACCGCTCCAGAAGATCAACAAGCCCTACGTTGTTCTTGCCTCCACCTACATCCTGGCTCAGACACTGTGCTTGATCATTCCATCGGCAGCTGGCCTGGCGATGCTGCTGATGGTGACCGTCTATCCGCTCCTGCGATCCCTGGGAATCTCGAAACTGTCTGCCACGGGCGTTATCGCGACCGGCAGCTGTCTGGACCTTGGCCCTGCTTCCTCAAACGCCAATATGGCGGCCCAGACGTCCGGCATGACCGTCCAGGAATATTTTATTCAGTACCAGCTGCCCGTCGCACTGGTGGTCGTCGCATCGGTGTTCATCCTCCATTACTTCGTCCAGCAGTACTTCGACCGCAAGGCCGGAACTACTCCCGACAAAGCAGACTGGGATGAAATCAAGGCTGAGCTCGCAGGTATTAAAAGGTCCTCGGGCGGAAAGTCGGCCCTGGCACAACGCGCTGCAAATGGTGGGTCCGACACCGCCGCCAAGACCAAGGCGGACACCAAGGAAGCTGAACGTGTCGACAAGCCGACCCCGAAGGCATACGCGCTCCTTCCATTTACGCCACTGGTCCTGCTCATTGTTTTCTCGCCTTTCGTGATTACCAGCATCAAAATGAACGTGGCAACTGCCATGATTATTTCCGGAATGCTCGCCGTTATTTGCGAAATGATTCGCTACCGTTCATTCCAACGCGGCGCGGACGCTTTCTCCGTTTTCTTCGAGGGCATGGGTCGCCAATTCGTCAACATCGTGACACTCATTGTCGGCGGCCAGATGTTTGCTGCCGGTTTAACCCAGCTCGGGTTTATTTCGTTCATTATTGATGGCGCCGAGCGATTCAATATGGGGGCAATTCCGATCACCATCATCATGACGTTGGTGATCTTCCTGTCAGCGGTCCTGATGGGCTCCGGCAACGCACCGTGGTTCGCGTTCTCAGAACTTATCCCCGACATTGCCAAACCCCTGGGCGTTGACACCGTGTTCCTGGCTCAGCCAATGGAACTGGCATCAGGCATCGGTCGCTCCATGTCGCCTATCGCAGGCGTCGTGATTGCAGTTGCCGGACTTGGTGATGTCAGCCCGGTCGACCTCGTCAAACGAACAATCCCCGTCATGATCCCCGCTTACGTGATCATGGTCACCTCGTCGATCGTGTGGGATTACCTGCTTCGAGCCCTCATTTAAGGAGGAAACATGGCACTTTTACCAATGCAGATCGCTGAAACACTCACATCGAATGTCGACGCCATGACCGATGACCTGGTCCAGTGGCGCCGCGACTTCCACGCACATCCTGAACTCGGATTCCTCGAGTACCGCACCACGTCGATCATCGTCCAGCATCTGCGCGAGTGGGGCTATGAGGTCCTGCAGGGAAAGGACGCGTGCCTGTCTGAGGAGCGAATGGGACTGCCCAGCTCCGAAGAAGATGAGGCCGCAATCGCCCGCGCGATTGACGAGGGTGCCGACGCCGACTTTGTTCACTCGATTGCCGGAGGACACACGGGTACTGTGGCAATTCTCCGCAATGGGGACGGCCCCACTGTCGGCATGCGCTTCGACATTGACGCGCTGCCGCTGCAGGAATCTTCAGAAAAGGGGTACTACCCGGCGGATGAGGGTTTTAACTCCATTCACGCCTCCACCATGCATGCGTGTGGACACGACGCTCACATCACGATGGGGCTGGGTGTTGCCCGCACAATGGCACAGATGAAGGACTCCTGGTCAGGAACGCTGAAGATTTTGTTCCAGCCCGCTGAAGAAGGCGTTCGCGGAGCGAAATCGATGGTGGCCGCCGGCCATGTCGATGACGTCGACGTCATGTTCGCGCAACACGTGTGGCCACACGACTTCGAAGAATCCGACTACGCGCCCGGATCCGGCGGGGCTCTGGCCACCACGAAGTACGACGTGAATCTGAAAGGACTGGCAGCTCACGCTTCAGGCGCGCCGCAAAAAGGCAAGAACACCATTCTCGCCGCGTGCACCGCAGTGTTGAACCTGTATGCGATTTCGCGCCACTCAGAAGGGGCGACCCGCGTGAGTGTCGGCAAGATCGTTGCCGGCGATACCCGCAATATTGTCGCAGATCATACACACTTTGAGATGGAAGTTCGCGGTTCAACGACCGAGATCAACGAGTACATGGAGCACCGAGCCCGCACCGTGATCGAAGCGGCTGCACAGATGTATGAGTGCGACTACGAGATCGTGCGCATGGGAGAGGCCATCTCCCTGGATTCCGATCCGGACCTGATGGACCGAATCGCTGAAGCTGGCGAGTTGGTGGGCGTACGCGCCAATGACCCGAAGTGGGTGGAAATGACCGCTTCCGAAGACTACGCATTCATGATGAAGCGAGTCCAGGACAACGGCGGAAAGGCCTCATTGCTGCTGATCTTCACTCCGTCGAAGGGCGGCCTGCACTCCGTCGAGTTCACGGTGGATGAAGCTGTCCTGCCCAAAGGAGTGCGCGTCATCAGCGCAGCCGCCATCGCGGAAATGCCAGCCGCACACTGACCGAGTTCACATCGTTATGGCGCCGAGTGGTCGCATGCATGCGACCACTCGGCGCACACCACGTATCAGAAGCGGTGGACTGGATTAGGCCGGAGTGCCTGTGAATCATTACCCTTAGGACTATGGAACATGATTCGACAGTGCCCCCCTCGACAATCGACAAGCTTGTCATTACTCTTTCCTGCCCGGACCAGCCAGGAATTGTTCACGCGGCCTCCGGCATCATGAGCGACATCGGTGGCAACATCATTCAGTCGCAGCAATTCGGTGACCCGGATACCGGCCTGTTCTTCATGCGAATGGAAGCTGAATCACCTGTCGGTCGAGGTCCTGTCGAAGAAGGCCTGACACGAATCGCCGACAAGTTCAACGCCACCTGGCGCGTCGACCAGTTGGGGCGACCGCTTCGCACCGTCATTATGGTTTCGCGCGAAGGGCACTGTCTCACGGACCTGCTCTATCGGCAGCGCTCTCAAGGTCTGCCTATCGAAGTGGTTGCAGTTGTCGGTAACCACCCTGACCTCGCGCCGGTCGCACAGTTCTACGGCGTCCCCTTTCTCAGTATTCCGGTCACCAAGGATTCAAAAGTGCGCGCCGAGGCAGAACTTCTTGACCTCATCAAGTCCGAGCAGGTTGAATTGGTCGTCCTGGCCCGCTATATGCAGATCCTGTCTGATTCGGTATGCCGTGAAATGGCCGGACGCGTCATCAATATTCACCACTCATTCCTGCCTTCGTTCAAAGGCGCGCGCCCATACGCCCAGGCTCACGAACGCGGCGTCAAACTCATCGGCGCAACCGCGCACTACGTTACAGCCGACCTGGACGAAGGGCCGATCATCGAGCAGGACGTCACGCGAGTCACGCACGCCGATTCCACCCGCGACATGGTGGAGCTGGGGCAGGATGTTGAACGCCGAGTCCTCGCGCAGGCAGTGCGTTGGCATGCTGAACGCCGTGTCCTGATGAACGGCAACCGAACCGTCGTATTCTCCCGCTAGTGTCCGCACTGGCGGTTTCCGCAGCGGAACACAGTTGATAAGATGAATCTGTCGCAACTGGCGAACAGGTGGGATGACCACCGGGGAGCGAAATAGGGTTGTCGCGGTCGCCCGCCTGGGCCACGCAACCGAGCGAGGAACGGCTGGGGCCATCCTCGCCAATAGTGAAAGCCAGACAAGCGAATTGAAAACTGGAGCAGCAATGAGTGATTCTCTCAACTCCCATACGTTGGCCGAACTCGATCCTGACATCGCAAAGGTGCTGGATGATGAGCTGAACCGTCAACGCGCCACCCTTGAAATGATCGCGTCGGAAAACTTTGTCCCGCGTGCAGTCCTGCAGGCTCAGGGATCAGTTCTGACCAACAAGTACGCCGAAGGATACCCGGGACGCCGCTACTACGGCGGGTGCGAGGCAGTGGACGTTGCTGAAAGTCTCGCAATTGAACGCGCCAAGAAAGTGTTCGGTGCCGATTTCGTCAACGTGCAGCCACACTCAGGCGCGCAGGCCAATGCCGCCGCGCTCATGGCGATGGCAAAACCGGGGGACACGATTTTGGGTCTGTCCTTGGCTCACGGCGGCCACCTGACACACGGAATGCGCATCAACTTTTCCGGCAAGATGTACCACGCCACCGCATACGAAGTTGACCGCACAACAATGCGTATCGAGCCTGACCAGGTGCGTGAAGTGGCGCTGCGTGAGCGTCCCCGTGTGATCATTGCCGGCTGGTCGGCCTATCCTCGTCACCTTGACTTTGCTGCTTTCCGCAGCATTGCCGACGAGGTTGGCGCTGCGCTGTGGGTTGACATGGCGCACTTTGCCGGCCTCGTTGCAGCCGGACTGCACCCAAGCCCACTGCCCCACGCCGACGTGGTGACCACGACGGTCCACAAGACACTGGGGGGTCCCCGCTCCGGCATGATCCTGTCCGCGCGCGGCGAGCAGTGGGGCAAGAAGCTGAATTCTGCTGTGTTCCCAGGTCAGCAGGGTGGCCCGCTGATGCATGTGGTGGCTGCCAAGGCCGTAGCAATGAAAGTGGCTCAGACCCCGGAGTTCAAGGACCGCCAGGTCAGAACTCTTGCTGGCGCGCAGAAACTTGCAGAGCGTCTGGGACGCGACGATGCGAAGAAGGTCGGCATCAAGCTGGTCACCGGCGGCACCGATGTGCACCTGGTGCTCGTTGACCTGGTTGATTCAACTCTTGACGGCAAGCAGGCTGAGGATCTGCTGCACGAAGTCGGCATCACGGTCAATCGCAATGCTGTGCCGTTTGACCCGCGCCCACCGGCAGTCACATCCGGTCTGCGTATCGGAACGCCGGCGCTGGCTACGCGCGGTTTTGGTGATGAGGAGTTCACCGAAGTTGCCGACATCATCGCGACCGCACTGGTTCAGGCGGCCTCCAAGGAGACAGTGGATATGGAGGGTCTGCAGGCGCGCGTGCGTGCACTGACTGATGCCTTCCCGTTGTACGACGGGCTGCAGCAGTGAGAGCGCCGTGGGAAGGTGCCGCACAGGTACTGGATGGGAAAGCCACCGCTGCTGCTATAAAGGGCGAGCTTGCTGAGCGCATCTCACGTCTGCGTGAAGCCGGTGTTCATGCAGGACTGGGAACAATCCTGGTGGGTGAAGATCCCGGGTCAGTGACCTATGTTGCCGGCAAACACCGTGACTGTGCGGAGGTTGGCCTCGAGTCGATTCGCATTGACTTGCCCGAGTCGGCCTCTCAGGCTGATATCGAGCAGGCTGTCGACCAGCTCAACGCTGATCCTGCCTGCACGGGTTTCATTGTGCAGCTTCCGCTACCCGTCGGGGTCGATTCCCAGGCCGT
Source organism: Pauljensenia sp. C0254C2 (assembly GCF_056583835.1). Lineage (NCBI taxonomy): Bacteria > Bacillati > Actinomycetota > Actinomycetes > Actinomycetales > Actinomycetaceae > Pauljensenia > Pauljensenia sp. C0254C2. The sequence continues at coordinate 2,867 of NZ_JBWPJO010000017.1, read as the reverse complement.
GTTGGAGCACATCGATCCGGATAAGGACGCTGACGGCCTGCATCCGATGAACCTGGGCCGCTTGGTGCTGCGCGCAAAAGGTGACATCACCTCGCCCCTTCCGTGTACGCCGCGCGCCGTCATTGAGCTGTTGGAGCGCTACGGCGTGGAGCTCAATGGCGCGAATGTATGCGTGGTTGGCAGGGGAGTGACCGTCGGCCGTTCGATTGGATTGCTGCTGACCCGTAAGAACATCAACGCGACCGTGACGCTGTGCCATACGGGCACGCGCAACCTCGCTGAACAGGTGCGCAATGCTGACGTGATTGTGGCTGCGGCTGGCTCGCCGGGACTGATCACCGCTGACATGGTGCGTGAAGGCGCGGCGGTGCTCGATGTTGGCGTTTCTCGCGTGACGGAAGCTGATGGCCGGGCGCGGCTGCATGGAGATGTGGCCGACGGAGTTGATCGTGTTGCGGCATGGCTGTCACCGAATCCCGGTGGCGTCGGGCCGATGACGCGTGCCCTCCTGTTGGCGAACGTGGTTGAAATGGCTGAGCGACAGGCGGGTTTCTCCGCTCAGGTGTAGATGCGCAGGTGTGAGCTTAGTGCCTTAACTGTTCATGTTCGCGGTGCTGTGGGCTTTCCAACTGGAACGTGGAATGCGTGATCGTGACGGGGAAGTGGTCCTGTACGCAGCTGGCGAGTGTGTGCAAAATGTCGGATCGCTCGTGCTCGTTCAACTCGGGTTGGACGGTGACGTGAGCCGTCAGGGCTATCACTCCTGTCGCAATGGTCGAGGCATGCAGGTCATGCACGTCTTCGACTCCTTGAACATGGAGCATATGCTCACGCACCGTTGCCAGTTCCAGGCCGGGTGGTGTTTCCTCCATCAGGATCGCCACCGAGCGGCGTAAAAGCGTGATCGCCCTCGGAGCCATCATGCACGCGATGAGCAGTGAGGCAAGGGCATCCGCTTGGAGCCATCCGCTGAAATGGGCGACGACCGCACCGATGATGACCGCGACCGACCCTAACGCGTCGGTGGCAACCTCGAGGAACGCTGCGCGCATGTTCAACGAGGAACTGCGGCCCCCCATCAGCACGAGTAGGGAAGCGACGTTTGCAGCCAGGCCGAGGATACCGACGATCAGCATGATGCGGGTGTCGAGTTGCTCGGGGTTCATGAAGCGGCCGATGGCTTCATATGCGATCATCACGCAGATCGCGGCGAGCATACCTGCCTGCAGTGCCGCTGCGACAACTTCGGATCGTGCGAGACCCCATGTGAATCTGTCGGTGCGCGGGCGCAGCGAAAGGTGAGCCGCGATCAGCGCAATCACCAGCCCGGTGGAGTCCACCGCCATGTGGCCGGCATCTGCAAAAAGTGCGAGTGATCCTGAAAGTGCGCCGCCGATTGTCTCGACGAGGAGGACAGTTGCCGTAATGGACAAGGCTGCAATCAGACGCCCTCGGGAACTGGCAGCATGCGAGTGCGAATGTGAATGCGAGTGGTCGCTTGCAAGCGACTTCTCGGCGGATGTGGGCCTGCTGTGGGGTGATGATTGCTCCGACTCCTCGCAGCAATCGCGATGCTCGACATCGGGCGACATGGCGTCCTTTCGCTAGGTGACAACGAAAATCAATACCCCAAGGGGGTATCCTTGGTTGGCTATAGAGTAGCCATTTCTCGCTGCCTTGCCAAGTCCGTGATGTCGAGTGGTCGCTTGCAAGCGACCACTCGGTGAAGTTTCGGGCACAATAGAGGCATGCTGAACGTCACGACTGTCAACCTCAACGGGATCCGCGCTGCCGCTAAACGAGGACTGAACGACTGGTTGAACCGCCAGCACCCCGACGTCCTCCTGATGCAGGAGGTGCGCGCGCCGGAAGAAGTGACGCGTGAGATTCTGGGGTCGCAGTGGCATGTTGTGGCCGTGCCATCGCGGGCGAAAGGGCGTGCGGGCGTAGCAGTCGCTGTCCCGATTGAGAACGAGGCGCTGATCGGAGACGTGCGGACAACGCTGGACGACCAGGAAAGTGATGTGGATTCGGGTCGCTGGCTGGAAGTAGACCTTGAATTTGCCACTCCACTGACGCTTGTGTCGGCGTATTTCCATTCGGGCGAGAAGGATACACCGAAGCAGGATGCCAAGATGGCGCACCTGCCGAGGGTGTCAGCGCGCATGAGCGAACTGTTGAAAGCTGCGAATTCGGCGAAGGGGCGTCAAGCTCTCGTTGCGGGAGATTTCAACATCGTTCGCTCCGAATTGGACATCAAGAACTGGAAGCCGAACCACAACAAGCGTGCCGGAGTGCTCGACGAGGAAATTGCCTTTGTGTCGTCATGGGCCGAGGGTGGCTGGTGCGACACCGTCCGCGAGCTTGCGGGGGATGTCCAAGGCCCATACACGTGGTGGTCGTGGCGAGGCAAAGCATTCGATAATGACGCCGGGTGGCGCATTGATTATCAGTTTGTGACGCCGGATCTGGCGCAAAAGGCACGGTCCTTTTCGATTGATCGCGCCGCCTCTTACGATGCGCGCATGTCAGACCATGCCGCTTTGACCGTGTCGTATGAGTTCGATTAATTGCAATCACACCCGTTGAAGAACAGCAGTGTGTGCGAGCCAGATCTCCTGAAAAAATAGGCTCTTTCCGATCTGACGACGCTCGCCAGTCTTCTACCTCATGACCCTGGATCGCCCGCACGATACTGCTGAGTTTCAAACGTTCACGTGTGGTGCGTTGCTAGTTTTGCTGAATAGTGTTGCGTTGCTTGTGCTGTTCGTTTGCGACTGTTCTTCCTGTTTAGTGTCCGTGGGTTTTTTCGGCGTGGTCGGTGAGGACTTGGTGGGGTTTGGTTAACAGGAATGGGGCGCTGGTTT
>NZ_JBWPJO010000016.1:0-35585 GCF_056583835.1 Pauljensenia sp. C0254C2 | reverse complement strand
GCACCCCAACCGGAACCTGAGCCAACGCCAACACCTGCCCCGGCTCCCGAACCCGAACCTGAGCCAACGCCAACACCTGCCCCGGCTCCTGCTGGAGTGACATCAATGAACACTTCGGTAAACACCAGTGGAGGCGGGGCCGCGAACTTCTCAATCAGTCTTTCTGGCAGCGGCTACGCCACATGCAGCATCAGCATCGGCGGAACCGGCGGGGCGGCCAGTACCTCAATCCCTGGCACCGCATACGCCACCGTTACCGGCATCCCACTCGGCACACAATCATGGACCACCAGCTGTGACGGACTCGCAAACTCGGGCACCATCACCATCTACTAACTGGAGAAGCACCACCACATGCAGCAACTCGAACACCACAACGAATACATCGTCACATTCGAGGGCAAAACCCTTGACCAGGCTGGAAGCAGATACTTCATCGCCCACGACTACCCGACAGCGAAAACCGAGGGAACACAACTGGCCTACCAATACGGCTTTAACCCAAACGAAAACAGAATCTTCTACCGCATCCTCATCACCGTAACCACAAACGCTGTGGAAGTAGGACGAGACACCAACTACGAAGACGTCATCCAACAAATCAACGACGAATTCAAACCACTATAAAAACCAAAAAGCAGAGTGCCACAATGGCACCCTGCTCACACTCCCCCTAGTAACGCGCGTCACATCTATTAGGCTACGGGGGTCAGAGCCTCAACCACCTCGCGAGCCGCTAACGCTAACGCTTCATCATCAGCCTCTAAAATACTACCCTTCACACCCCGGCGAGAACCAACTAGCATCGTCATCCATGCCCGGCCCGCATCCGGGCTCACACCCAGATCAGACAAACGCGGATCAACACTCGCCGCCCGGTGCCGCCTTGACGCATCGCTCACCGCCAGTTCTGCCACGCGCAGCGTGCCCGCCCACGCCAAAGTCTCACTCATGCCCGCCTCGATCAGAGCCTCAACCATGCGACCAAGCGGACCGCCAAAATCATCGACCGACACCCACACCTCGCCCTCCTGGCCCATCCCAGGACGCAAACCCACCTCAGGCATCATCGCTGGCTCAACCAACTCCTCCACGCCAGAAACATCATCACGAACAAAACAACGCCGGTTCACAATCGTTGTCCACACCGCCCACGGGCTAGAAGCCTCCACAAGCTGTTGCGTGCACGTCATCGCCACCTCCCACGCGATCCCATACGTATCAGCAGCCGCCTCGGGATACGACATGCCCGAAAACTGCACCCCCTTCGAAATCGCGCTAGAAAACTGGCGTGCCCCCACCTGGTGCAACGTCGCCGCCAAACACTGCGCCGCCGCTCCGCGCCACCCTTCAGACGCGGTCTGCTCAAGAGTCCTTCGCAGACCTTCATTATCTGAAATACGCAACACAGGAGCGCTCCCACACGCCCAGGCGCCCCCTTCACACCCGACCATCGTCGCGCCCTCGTGAGCATCATCGCTAGCAATCGCCCGGCTATGAGTCGCCACCCCATGCAAAACGAACCGTGAAGAAGCCTGCTTGCCGGCCCTATAGCGCATCTTCCGAGAAAGCACGCCACGCTGTTCCAACCCAGCTAACGCGCGAAACACGCTACGGCGCGCCGCGCCCGTAGCCTCCACCAAATGCTCAACGCCGCAAATCACCACGCCACGCGCATCAGCCAAACGAGCAAGCTCAAACAACACCAGCGACTGCGACGGAGTTAAACCCTTCACACCACGCGCCCACACCGGCCACGACACACTCACGCCGACTCACCCCCACACAACACCGCGTACAGCGCCTCAGTCAAACGCAACTGCTCCACACGAGACGCCCCCGGGTTCTCAGCCACAACCTGACCCCACGCCTGATCCCACACCGGATCAACAGGCGTGCTTTCAACCTGGGCTAGGGCATCGATACGCTCTTGACGCAAAACCGCCGCCTTGCGCTCACGCTCACGCCGAACCCTCGGATCCTCGTCCGCACTACGCGCTGGAGGCTCACCCTTGAGCACATTCGCCCGAAGCCTGTAACACACCAAGCGCGACAAGCGGCCAACATTGGCAGGCAAAGCCTGATCCATCACCTGGCGAATCTGAGCCGGTTGCCAACCCGCGCCCACACACTCACGCAAAACCTGCGTGACCGCAACCGCACCAGAAGCATCCAACACTCTCAAAGGCGACGGCAAACACTCGGCAATCAACCCCGCATCAGCCACCACCAACGGGGAATCAATCTCATCATCCACACCAGACCCAACCGGACCACAAGACTCAACCTCGTGCGCCACCGGCGCTTCCTCGCGCTCGCGCACGGGTTCGGTCTGGTTAGGTTTGGTTTGGTGGTTTAAATGGGGGTTATATGTACATATGGGTGCAACCTGTTGCATCTGTGGACTACCCGAATTTGCATCTGTGGAACCCTCATCGTCTCCACACATGCAAGATTTGCATGTGTGGCCACAACCGCTACATTCCGCCAAAAAGTCCACAGATGCAAGATTTGCATCTGTGGACTCAGCGAAACTCCCCTCCACATTCAAGTGCAGACGATACGTCGTGCCCGACCGGTGCTTATGCGCTGGCTTATCCGCACACGCGCCCAACCGATCCCCACACCACGAATAGCGCGGGACACGCGAAACCAGTCCATACTCATCCAGCGTCTTTAAATGCGAAGCCACACTCCGTAAAGAACACTCCGCCCGCTGAGCAATCTCCTCACGAGAACGCCACGTCTCGTCCTCATCGTTAGCGAACTCCGCCAACGCCAACAACACAAGTTTCTCGCCCTGACCAAGACCCTTAATCCGATCAAACGCCCACGCAACAGCCCTAAAACTCACACCGCACCACCTAACAACAAGCGAGCCGACCAACAGCCCGAATCAGACCAGCGACGCGCCTCAATAAGACCCGAACGCTCCAAAGACGACAAGCACGCCTCAACACGCGCCACACCCAAACCCGTCACACCCGACACCAACACCGGATCAACACGAACAACCCCACCGTCATCCGCCTTCCACGCCAAACGCAGAAGAACAAGCTTGTCACTCAACCGGCGACACTCAACACGCCAAGCCCACTGCACCGCCTCAACACTCACCAGACCCACCACCAGAAAGAACGATCTCATTACGGGCGGGAACGCGAGGCGTCAGAATCTCCTCAACATCCGAACGACGGAAAAACCGACGACCGCTAGGAAGCTCAACACAAGGAATCTTCCCCGCACGCGCCCAACGCATAAGAGACGCAGCAGACGTTGAGGGAAGCAATTGCGCCGCCTCAGCAGCAGAAAGTAGATCACTCTCGGTCGTTATGTGCATGTCGTGTACAGTCATGACACATATCTAACCACTCAAGGACACATCATTCAAGTGCATATTGTGCATCTGCTGAACACTTGATACACTTTCTTCTATGAATGGAACAGTAACGGCGACGCTAGACCACGACAAAGCCCTTGGCATGAGCGTCAATCAAGTAATGTTTGCTCAGCACGTCACACGTAAAGAACTTGGCGATGCTATTGGAGTGTCTCACGCAACGATGAGCAGGAAGCTGAACGGACACGTTGCGTGGACTGTTGAAGAGCTGAATCTCGTTGCCGCATATCTACATGTGAAAGCTGTAGACCTGCTGCCAACAATGGACGGATTTGGAGGCTGGATACCCGCGCCGTTCAATCCGGAAAATACGAAAACCCCCGCTTTCGCGGGGGCTATCTCAGAGCCACCTGTGGGAATCGAACCCACGACCTATTCATTACGAGTGAATCGCTCTGCCGACTGAGCTAAGGTGGCCGCCTTCCCTATCAGCGCTACGTGGCTGCGCCACGCGCATCAATTGATAGGCAACGACGTTTACTGTAGCCGACTACCCACGCCTGCGACAAATGCTCGACAGGTGGAGCGCGTCACGCACAAAGGTTAGTGCCTAATCCGTGCACTGAAGACCGTCTTGCGGGACGGTTCCGTTGAGGAAGAAACCGTCAACAGCATCACGCACGCACCGCGACCCGTCGCGCGAATACGCCGTGTGATTCCATCCATCCCAGCTCACCAGCACGCCCTTACTGAGCTGGTCGGCAAGCGCCTGCGACATCACATAAGGCGTGGCGGGGTCGTGCGTCGTTCCCACCACAACAATCTCCGGGGTGCCTTCAGCGTGGATCGGTCCGCGTTCACGCGTAGATTCAATGGGCCAGCCTTCCAAAGCGGCAGAGGAATACCCGGCGAAACGACCCATGAACGGCAGCTCAGCTTTCATCTTCTCCGCTGCAGCAGCCCATTGCTCAATGTCTCCGACCGGAGAATAGTCCAGGGAGTTAATCACGCTGATTGCTTCCATCGAATTATTCTGGTACGTGCCATCAGCGTTGCGTTCCATCAGCAGATCTGCGAGCGCCAGCATCGTTGACCCATCGTCCTGCTTGATTGCCATATCCAGCCCCTGGGTCAACGCATCGTGCAACTGCGTGTCGTACAGCAGGCCGATCACGGCGCTGAAGGCCAGGGAAGACGTCAGCGGTCGGTTAGGATCCTGCGTCTCAAGCGGTTTTTCTTCCAGTTGATCGAAGAACGCGTTCAGAGTCTCCAGTCCTTCGTCAACACTTGACCCCACCGGGCAGTCCGACGATGCGGAGCACACTTTAATCCAGTTTGCGAGGGCGTCCTCGAACCCCTGCATCTGCAGTCGTTCAACCTCGTCAACACTGAGCGACGGGTCGAGCGCACCGTCAAGCACCATGCGTCCGACCTTGTCGGGGAACAGCTCGGCGTACGTCGCTCCCAGGTAGGTGCCGTATGAGTACCCCAGATAGGTCAGTTTGTCCTGTCCGAGGGCGGCTCGCGCCATATCAAAATCCTTGGCAGCTGAGATCGTGTCGACGTGCTCGGCCAGGGAGCCGCTGTGTTCCTTACATCCAGCTGCCAGCTTGGCGGATTCAGCCTTCAGATCCTCAACAATTTCCTGCGGGGTGGGCTCTTGGGTGCTGTCGGATTGATCGGCTGGATCGTCGGACATTGCGGCCGTTTCATCGCGTTCTTTGTCTGTCAGGCAGATAACCGGCGTGGACTGGCCGACTCCGCGCGGATCCAATGCCACGATGTCAAAGCGGTCCGCCAGATCCATCGACAGTCCCTGGCTCGCAATGTAGGGCAAGATCGAAGTTGCCGGACCACCGGGCCCACCGGGGTTATAGAACAATGCGCCTTCGGGTTGCGGTGCGCGGTGAATGGCCAGCGCCAGTGCAATCACATCGCCGTCGAGCTGGTCCCAATCCAACGGTGCATACAGTGCGCCGCACTCATATCCGTCTGATGACTGCTGCGAGCCTTCCATCTGTTTGAGGTCGTCATCAGTGCATTCACGCCAGTTGACTTTCTGCTGGTAGAAGCCCTCAATGGTTGGTTCCGGCAGGTCACCCAAAGTGTCGCTGAACGTTGATCCCGAGGTGATGACCGTGCGACCATCTTCGCTCACGGCTGACTGCTGGTGAGTGGCAGATCCACCGCTCTTGCGGTCGTGTCCAACGATCAGCACGGCACTGACAGTTGCCAGCGCAACGACGACCAGTATGGCGAGCAGAACTATCACGATGTTGCGTGAACGCGTTTTCATGGGTCAAGACTAACAATGATTCAGCTGCCTACCCCAGTAGGAGGCCGGGGCCTCCCGGTTCACGGACAGTGTCGATGCGGTCGCGCACCCTCCGGCTGGACGCCACGCACATCTAGCGCAGCGCCACCACCATTGCTTCCATTGCGAGCAGTGGATTCGCACCGTTGGTCAGTCTGGTGCGCGCCTGGTCAATCACGTCGATGCGTACCAGGGTCTGCTCCGGACTGGAGGTGCGGGCGATACGCTCGATCACCTCCGCGACATCGTCATTCATCAGATCCTGATTCGCACCAAGCTGCAGCATGAGGACATCGCGGTACACGCTCATCACGTCCAGCAGGATCCGATCCAGCATGTCGGTCAGTGAGCGTTTCATGCGGCGGGTCTGATTTTCACGCAGTTGGCGCAGTTGTGAGCGCACATGCGGCGTCATCTTGTCGCCCTCGACCATGCCGAGCTGATAGCGCAACTTGGCTTCTTCTTCCGTGTTGCGCTGCTCGGCAACCGTCTGCGTGTCACTCTTCGCCATCTCAACTAGGTCATGGGCGGCGACAGCGGCTTCACCGACTGAGGCAACGTGAATGGCAGCGCGGATGCGTTGACGGCGCTTATCGCGCTCCTCGGGGTCACGCGCCAAGGCTTTCGCCCGCCCGATGTGGCACTGCGCTGCCCGCGCCGCCTCGCGCGCCACGTTCATATCCACGCCGAGCTGCCGGACCAGCAGACCAGCCACAGCGTCAACCGATGGGATGCGCAAGGACAATTGTCGGCAGCGTGACCTGACGGTGGTGATCATGTCTTCGGGGCTTGGTGCACACAGCACCCACACGGTGCGCTCAGGAGGCTCCTCGATAGCCTTGAGCAGAATATTCAACGAGAGTTCCTGAATGCGGTCCGCGTCTTCAATAACGATGACGCGCCAGCGGCCCTGCGAGGGCGCCACCTGGGCGCGCATGATGATGTCGCGCACCTGTTCTGCAGTAATAATGCTGGTTTCTGTGGCAACACTCAGCACGTCAGCGTTTGTTCGAGCCACTGTCGTCACACATCCTGGGCACGTGCCGCACCCGATCTCACTTCCTGTGCACTGCAGGCACGCGGCAAATGCGAGCGCAGCGTTGGATCGCCCGGAACCCGGCGGCCCTGTCACGAGCCATGCGTGGGTCATGGAGTGGGTGCTGCGATCACTGTTGCCCTCGACGATGTGGCGGGCGGCGCGGGCAGCTTCCTGCAACGTGGCGACGGCCTTTTCCTGACCGACAATGTCATCCCATACGCTCATCGCTCACCTGCCTCACAGTGATACCGGCGCACAGGCCTCGTACAGGCGCTGATACCCGCTGGTGGGCACACCGCTGCAACACGTCGGGCTCATCACAGCAGTCCCTCACTGTCACCTTCCCACAACGTGCCCTGGGATTCTTTCAGCAAAGCCGCCACCATCGTTCCAGCCTGGTCCTCATCGCCTGTCTGCGATGCTGCATGCTCGGGCGCAGGCGAGTTCGGCTGGGGTGATTCGGTCGCAGACAGCTCGACCTGATCGTGCGCCTCATGATTGACGAGGAGACCCAATGCGGGTCGAACGCGTTCCTCCAGTACGCCTCTGATCTCGCGGAACACTTCTTCAGGGGTGCCGACCGCGTCGATGACGACAATGCGGTCTGGGTAGCGATCTGCCAGGTGCAGGTATTCGTGGCGCACTCGCTCATGGAAGTCCATTGATTCACGCTCGATACGGTCAGCGGTGTGCGACGCCGACCCTCGTCTGGCACCCACCTCGGGGGGCAAATCCAACAGCAATGTCAGATCCGGCGACAGGTCCTCCGTCGCCCATTTTGACAAGGCCAGTACCTCATCCACGCCCAGTTCGCGCGCAGCGCCCTGGTAGGCCACTGACGAGTCAATGAATCGGTCAGCCAGCACTACCTGACCGGCCGCAAGCGCGGGTCTGATCACGGTTGCTACATGGTAGGCGCGGTCAGCCGCATACAGCAGGGCTTCAGTACGCGGATCCACGTCTTCGGGTCCGTGCTGAATGAGCTGACGCAGCTGGTTACCCATGTCAGTTCCACCCGGTTCGCGGGTCACAAACGAGACGCATCCAGCCTGATCAAACCACTCTTTGACGTGTTCGATCTGGGTGGTTTTACCTGCACCGTCACCGCCTTCGAAGGTGATGAACAGGCCGCGCCTGCGCCGCGAATCCCCGCTGGAAGTGCTCATGAGCCTATCTTTGCACGAGGCACCGGCATTTGCGTACATGCACGCTGTTCAGGCCGACGCACTACTGGTCGCCATCCGCAGATGAGGAGTTCTTCTTCGACGCTGAAGCCTTGGACGTGCCCGACGACTTCTTCGCACCAGTCCCGGCGCTCCTACGCGTCGTCTTCTCACTCTTCGTGGAGGCTTTCTTGCGGGTCGTTCTGGAGGTGCTCTTGCGTCCGTGTTTGGGAGCAGGCCCCTTGGCGCGTTTGTCAGCCAGCAGTTCAAAGGCGCGGGCTTCAGTCAGCGACTCGATCGATTCGGATCGCGGCACCGTCACATTGGTCTGACCGTCCGTGATGTACGGTCCAAACCTGCCGTCCTTGACCACCACTTTCTTCTCAGAGATCGGGTCAATACCGAATTCACGCAACGGCGGCCTGGCCGTGCGGCCACGGCGTGTCTTAGGCTGAGCGAACAGTGCCAGCGCCTCATCCAACGTGATCGTCAGCAACTGCTCTTCGCTTTCCAGTGAGCGCGAATCACTCCCCTTCTTCAGGTACGGCCCATAGCGACCATTCTGAGCGGTGATCACTTCGCCATCTGCCGGATCAGCTCCCACTTCACGGGGCAACGACAACAGCATCAGTGCATCATCCAGTGTGATCGTCGCCAGATCCATCGACTTGAACAGGGAAGCCGTGCGCGGCTTCACCTTCTTCTTACGCGTCGATTTCGCAGCGTCACCCTCGTCGGCGTCCTCGGGCAGAACTTCGGAAACGTAGGGGCCGAAGCGACCATTTTTCGCGATGAGCATATGCCCGCTGGCCGGGTCGATGCCGAGCTCACGGCCATCATCAGCTGCCTGAGTGAACAGTTCGGCAATCTTCGCCTCATCGAGCTCGTCAGGCGCAACGTCCGGCGGCACGTTGGCGCGCACATCGTCACTGTCGCGCTCCAGATACGGCCCGTAGCGCCCCACGCGCAGCGTCACGCCGTTGCCGTAGTCAATCGAGTTGATCGCCCGCGCATCGATATTGTCGCCCAGTGAGGCAACCTGGGTGCGTAGTCCTTCACGCTTCGACGAGGAAGACCCATCCGCCGCTGCGTCGGCCACTTCGTCACGCGGACCATCGACGCCACTGGCAGTCTCGGCCTCTGTCTGGTTTGCGCTGCTGCCGAGATAAAACTCCGTGAGGAACTGCGTCGAGTTCTCCTGCCCGCCCGCGATGCGGTCCAGGTCGGTTTCCATCGACGCCGTGAAATCGTAATCCACCAGGTCAGAGAGGTTTTCCTCCAGAAGGCGCGTGACGGAAAACGCCAGCCACGTAGGCACCAGGTACTGACCGCGGTGCGTGACGTAGCCGCGGTCTCCGATCGTCTGAATCGTTGCCGCATAGGTGGAGGGGCGGCCAATTCCCAGCTGCTCCATCATTTTCACCAGTGACGCTTCGGTGTAGCGCCCCGGTGGCTGGGTCTGATGGTCTTCGGCTTCAGCGTGGTGAACCGTGACAGTTTCGCCTTCCTCCACGGCAGGCAGCAGGGTTTCCGCTCCGCGCGCACCATCCTGCGAGCCAGGCTGTGAAGCGGATGCTGCGTCAGCGGCGGGCTGTGACAGCGCCTGTTCATCGCGATCCTTGTCGCGGCCTTCCTGATAGGCCAGTCGATACCCGGGGAACGTGATCGTTGTACCAGACACGGACGAGGTCACTTCCCGCGCGCCCGTGCCATCTGGCAGCTCGAGCACATCGGTGAGCTGGCTGAGGACACGGATCGTGGAGGTATGCCCCGTCGCATCCGCCATCTGCGAGGAAATTGTGCGCTTCCAGATCAGGTCATACAGTGCCCACTGCTGGCGGCTTAACACCGAACGCACCTCATCGGGGGTGCGGAAATGGTCACCAGCAGGGCGGATCGCTTCGTGTGCTTCCTGCGCGCCTTTGGATTTCGTGCCGTAGATACGGGGCTTGTCCGGCACGACATCGCTGCCGTACAGTTCAGCTGCCTGGGCGCGCGCCGCACGGATCGCCTGGCTCGACAGCGCGGTCGAATCGGTACGCATATAGGTGATGTAACCGGACTCGTACAGGGACTGCGCCGTGCGCATCGTTGAGGACGCATTCCAGTGCAGCTTGCGGGAAGCTTCCTGCTGCAGGGTTGACGTCGTGAAAGGCGCAGCAGGGCGACGGCGGTACGGCTTCTTCGTGACGGATTCAATCGACGAGGGCGCCTCACGCAGACCGTCCGCCAGGCGGTCGGCTGCACCTTCATCCAGCGCCACTGTCTGAGCTTTGCGCGCCTTGTCCGACAGCACACCCTCTTCGGAAAAATCAGTGCCAGTGGCTACAGGACGTCCATCGAGCGCACTCACACGCGCCGTCAAGTCACCCTCGTCAGCCTGAATGAAGGCATCGATGGACCAGTAGTCCGCACGGATAAACGCCATGCGGTCGCGTTCACGATCCACAATCAGGCGAGTCGCTACCGACTGGACGCGGCCGGCCGACAAAGATGGGCGGATTTTGCGCCACAACAACGGTGAGACTTCATAGCCGTAGAGGCGGTCAAGGATGCGTCGAGTCTCCTGCGCGTCAACCAGGTCGGTGTCAATGTCGCGCGTGTTGTCCAGTGCACGCTCAATGGCTTCGCGGGTGATTTCGTGGAACACCATGCGTTTGACGGGCACCTTCGGTTTGAGCACTTCCAGCAGGTGCCACGCAATGGCTTCACCCTCGCGGTCCTCATCAGTGGCCAGGTAGAGCTCGTCAGCATCCTTAAGGGCGCGCTTGAGTTCAGTGACACGCTTTTTCTTCTCAGGCGTCACCTGATAGTAAGGAGTAAAGCCGTCTTCGACGTTGACGGCGAAACGACCGTACGGGCCCTTCTTCATGGACGCGGGCAGTTCGGACGGTTGAGGCAGGTCGCGGATATGACCGACCGAGGCTTCAACACGAAAGTCCGGCCCTAAATAAGATCCAATAGTGGCCGCCTTCGCCGGAGACTCGACGATGACTAACTTCGACGCGCCCATGTCCCTCCATTCCTTCCTGCCTGTCCGTCATTTCGCCGTCCCGAGGGAAATTCACTTAGCCGCGAAATGTGGTTCGCTGATGACCATACAACGTTTAACCGGCATCTCGCTCACGGCGTGTCCTGTGAGCTGGTGCGCAATATGCCGAACTTGAGGAGGCGGATCACCTCCGGCGACAGACGATTTCGCAGGTCGCCGGGGTCAAGTTCCATGAGCGCTGCGATCGCGGCAACGATCTGTCCCAGGGTCAGCTCGCCGTCTGCAGCGCCCACCAGGCCGGCCAGTTCCGAACTCACCGAGGTTTTCAGTCCGACACCTCCACCCTGGAGCAGCTCGATCACTTGCGGGTCGGCCTCACCGGGCGCAAAATAACGCACTTGGGTGACATCCGGGCTGCACACGGCGTGCAGATCCCATAGGAGGTCGGCGCTTCCGCCATCGGTGCTATCGCCCTCCACGCTGCCGCCATTGTCACTGCTGCCATAGATCTTGCCTCCGCCGGCGCGGGTGGCGACGAGCTGAATAATGTCAAGGCCTCGACGTATGTCTCGCCCAGTTGGCACATGTCCGGTCGCCACCCCGTCACATTCCACGTATGCGGGCCGGCGCTGCGTCGCCCGATCCGGCTCATTCCCATTGGCACTGGATGGTGAGGCGGCCACGTCGTCCTCGTCAATCGAACTACCCCCGTCGGCGGAAGGACCCTTCTCAGCGAAATCCGGGCGGCGGCGAGCTGCAATGAGTCCCATGCCGATCGACTGGACGCCGGCCGCGGTGAAGTCAGCCAGCCAGTCGGCGTATGCGCGTTCGAACGTGTCGCGGGCGGTGAGCGTGCCGCCGGAATCTCGCAGCCACATTTCGACGTATTGGGCAGGTTCGAGGCAGTCTCGCTGAATCACCCACGCGTCCACGGGGAGGCCGTCGAACCAGCTTCTGGGGTGATCGGACCATGTGGCGGTGGAGTCAGAATCGACCTCCCAATTTGCCAGCATCTGAATGGTGCCGCCCTCGGTCAGGTGGTCGGGTGCTTCGTGAATGATCTGCGCAATCAGGTGGTCTCGCTGCGCGCCGCCGTCGCGGTACTGCATCAATCCGGATGCGCGCACCGAATCGGGAGTGATGACGAATGGTGGGTTGGAGACGATCAGGTTGAAGCGCTCGCCGGCGACCGGCTCGAACAGGGATCCGCAGCGCACGTCAATGGCTACCTGATTCAGTGCGGCGTTGAAACGGGTGATTTCACAGGCGCGTTCAGACAGGTCTGTCGCCACGACTCGGGTGCAGTGCGTGGCCAGGTAGAGTGCCTGAATGCCGCAGCCTGTGCCGACATCCAGTGCGCTGTCAACGGGTGTGCGGTCGGTCAGTGTCAGCAACGTTGTCGTTGCTCCGCCGATGCCGAGCACGTGGTCAGGAACAAGCGGCCTGCCTGTTGTGGCCTCTCCCAGATCGGAGAGCACCCACCAGTGGTGGTCACCGTCTGGCAACGTGGCGGCATGTGGTCGCAGGTCAAACAGCGCGCGCATCGGAGCGGCGGCTGACTCGACATCGCTGCTGGTTTCACCGGCGTTCCCGGCGGAGTTGCCGGTCTCAGCGGCGTTCGCGTTCGCGTCGGCACCGCTGGTTTCGGCGACATTCGCGCTCGCGCCGGCAGGTGCGATGAGGCCGAGCGCGCAGGCCCCAGCGCTACCCAGAGCCGGCAATGCCGCATCGACGCGGTCATAGTCCACATCCATCCCCAGGATAAACAGCTGCGCCAACGTTGCGGCGGCTGCGGCGTTCCCGGCGGACTCACCATCAATCAGCCGCTGAAGCTCCACCATCGCCGGCACGCGCTGATCACGCATCAACGCATTCTGCGCCTGCTGGCTGAGCAGCGAGTCAACATAATCGACGGTGAAGTGAGCTGCTTCGAGGTCCCGGCGCAATGCCTCGATCAGATTGTCGTCGAGCGCAGGCGGTCGCGGCGACTTCGCAATGTCCGAGGGAGGGTGCGGCGGTTTCGTCGCGCCCGAGGGTGTCTGCGGCGGAATCTGCTGGCTGGCATCCGACACGTCATCTGTTCGCATGCACCTAGCCTACGCGGACGAGCCAACCTGAGGCCGTGAGGACGTCGCCGGGTGAGCGTGCACGTGCGCTCCGAGTCGGGCAGCTAACCTGAGGCCGCGAGGACGTCGCAGTTGCACATACCCCTGGATCTGAAGCTGCTCAATGCACATACCCCTAGTTTTAAGGTCTCTCGGTGCACATTCCCCTAGATTTAAGGTCTCTCGGTGCACATTCCCCTAGATAAACCTCGGATGTCATCGTCGGGGACTAGCCCGCGACCTCCTGACCTGCATGTTTAGAATTCGGGTGATGTGGCGTGACGTTAGATCTAGGGGTATGTGCACACAGGGCCGACTTTCCAGGGGTATGTGCACGTATGGACGCCTTTTTTAGGGGTATGTACACACGGGCACGAGTTCCTGGGGCATTGTGCACCTGCACTGGGGCGAACCTAAGGGGAATGAGGGACGGGCAGCCCGTCTCACCATGCGCCTGGCAGGCAACAGTGCTGCCCTAATTAGCCAGGGAGGGATCACCGATCCAGGCCATGAACAGCGGTGTGCCGGTCTGCGTGTCCGAAATGATCGCTAGGTATGGACGATTGAAGGTGAGCATCGGGGGTGGAGGCAGTGCCGTGTCCCCTGTGGCGTGTTCGGTGACAACCGCGGCAACCGTGCCTTCCTCCTTAATGATCAGATGGCCCTGTTGGACGAACTGCTGGAGATTCAACGCAGGTCCAGTATCGGCGGAGGAACCGAACCCGGAGTAATCCCCTTCTGCGAGGCCTTCTGGCGCGCCCATATCCGTCACGACATCCAGCAAGCTGACCGAGGAGGTGAAGTTCACTTTCGGCACTGACACTTCCACTTCGTCAGCGGCGGTTTGACTCAGTGCCTGCAACGCATCATGGACACTGGTGGGGCTGACCGTCGTCCCTTCGTGCGGCATCAGCAGATGCAAAGCCAGGTCCTCGCCTTGATACGGCAGCGTCGCAGCGGTCCACTGTTCATCCTCCATGCCCTGAAACTTGTTCTGCGCCACCATCATGTCGACCAGTTTGACCGGACCGGCTGTGGTGTGGAACTCCATGCGCCGTGTATCTTTTTCGTCGAAGGGCTGTGCCCACGGCGCGCTGAATACGATGGCGTTTTGCCCCACCATGCGACTGAGTTCGTTCAGTCGTATTCCTGACTTGTCGATCATCCCGCCGCTGTGTTCATTGACCCACGTGTCCAGGTCCTCCTGAGCTGATGGTGACTGCAAGTCCAGGTCGGTGACATCCGTTTTCCACTGTGACGTGACGGCATCTTTCCACGTGGGGTTGGGCGTGAACTGATCATCAAACACCATGCGCATATACCGGCCAACCAAGGGGGTATCAGCAACTTTCCCTCCCGTGACCTTCGACACGTCGCCTTTCCATCGATCCCACAGCCCCCACGATGCGGAAAACCGGTTGGCTGCCTCATCGACACTCATGCCCATCAGTCTTTCGTACTCAGCGCGCGTGTCACCCTGCGCGCCCAGCGCAATCTGGGCCATCGCGGTGGCTGTGCCGACCGGAGATGTCAGCGCGTTTTCTCCAACTGCCGCACCATCTGACGTGGTATCTGCCGAGCTATTCGTCGCATCTGCGCTATTGGCACCGGCACCGCTTTCCGAGCCGTCCGTGCTGCCCGCCTTCATCGCACTGGCGAGGGTGGACAGCCCCATCGCATACATCGACACACGGGCTTGATCATCAAGCGCGTCAAAAGATCCGGCTGCCAGCGGGCCGACCTCGATGTCCACTGCTATCAGTTCGCCCTGATCCACAACGGTGCCGATGGGAGGCTGCCCATCGCCTATGTCGACAGGATCTGCTCCGGACTGGCCGGTCCGGCCGGACTGGGTCCCGCCGCCCATCGTGCATCCAGCCACAAGGATCGCACTCCCGATACAACCGCACACCATGCGTCCCCACCGGAGGCGCCCCACAAAACCTTTATCCATAATCCATAGATTATGAGGAAGTGAAGCAGCCCACAACCCCCGTTACATAGCTGAATACCCACCGTTGCCAAGACGTGACGTCTTTATCGTCTGCCACGATCATCCAGTACCAAGGCCCCAACGCCTCAGCGCACCTATACCCCATGAGCTGAGCGGTACCACGATACGGTCATCCGCACAGGCTTCGACCTCCCCTCGCAAATTCTCACTTCAGCGGCTATACGTGCCACACTAGGAGCTGACATTTTTCAGGCGGTGCGCTCGCCCTCCAGACAGCCTGCAGCATCGCAGCTTTGGCAGCAAGGAGGCTCATCGTGCGCGCACTTCGCAAAATGGCACAGGCACCAGGTTTGGAGCTGTGCGACATCCCCGAACCGGCAGTCGGCCCGAGTGAAGTCAAAATTAAAGTGCAGCGCGCAGGCCTGTGCGGCACGGATGTTCACCTGTTCAACTGGGATGGCGGAGCCCCCGGATCCCTCACCCCACCGCAGACGCTGGGGCACGAGTTTTTCGGGGAGATCGTCGAAATTGGCGAGGGTGTCGCTGCCGGATTCGGCTGCGACGAGCTACATCCCGGACAGCACGTATCAGTGGAGGGGCACATCGTGTGCGGCAGGTGCCGTAACTGCCGCGCGGGCCGCAAGCAGATGTGTCTGCGCACCGTCGGCATCGGCGTGAACCGCGACGGTGGTTTCGCTGACTACGTGGTGGTACCGGCGTCAAACGTGTGGGTTCAGCCCGACCTCATCGACCCGGAGCTCGGCGCACTTTTTGATCCGTTTGGGAACGCTGTCCACACCTGTCAGCAGGTGGAGATGACTGGTCAGGATGTACTGATTACGGGTGCAGGCCCTATCGGAATCATGTGCGTGGCGATCGCCCGACACGCGGGTGCGCGCCACGTCGTCATCACCGACGTTCAGGAGGAACGCCTGGACATGGCGCGCTCGGTAGGGGCGGACGCCGTGGTCAACATTACGCGCCGCACGGTTCCAGATGTGATGGCTGAACTGGGCATTCGTGAGGGTTTCGACGTGGGAATCGAGATGTCGGGAGCTCCCGGCGGGCTGACCACGTTGATCGACTGCTGCACCCATGGTGCAACACTGGCACTGCTCGGCTTGCCGAAAGGCGCCTTCCCCGTGGACTGGGGCAAGGTCATCACCCGCATGTTCACCATTAAAGGGGTGTATGGGCGCCAGATGTTCGACACGTGGTACCTGGCGACGTTCATGATGGAATCGTCCGAGAAGCTGCGCGAATCTGTTCGTTCCATCATCACGCACCGATTCGCCCCTGAGCAGTGGGAGGATGCGTTCGAAGCCGCAGCCAGCGGCACGGCAGGTAAAGTCATTATCGATTGGGAGAAATAAAGATCCGAAGGGGCATTTCACAATGGACACACTCAGCGAACGGCTGACAGCTCACCTCGATCAGATTCGCCAGCAGGGACTGTATAAGGAGGAGCGCGAAATCCTGGGTCGCCAGGGCTCCCACGTTGACACCAACTCCGGGCAGGCGCTCAACTTCTGTGCCAACAATTACCTGGGACTGGCAGGGGATCAGAGACTTGTCGATGCAGCGAAGGAAGCGCTTGACCGGTGGGGTTTCGGAATGTCATCGGTGCGTTTCATCTGCGGTACTCAGGATCAGCACAGTGCGCTGGAGCGCGAGATCGCTCAGTTCCTCCGCATGGATGACTCCATCCTGTTTTCGTCGTGTTTTGATGCCAACGGCGGAATTTTCGGCGCCCTTCTGGGTCCCGATGACGCCATCGTGTCTGACGAGCTCAACCATGCGTCACTGATTGACGGTATTCGCCTGTGCAAGGCCACCCGCTTCCGCTACCGCAATGCCGACATCGAGGATCTGCGTCGCCAGCTCCAGGCAGCTCGAGACAAGAAGTGCGATCAGGTCCTCATCGTCACTGACGGTGTCTTCTCGATGGACGGCTCGTACGCTCCCCTTGAACAGATCTGCGATCTGGCAGAGGAGTTTCACGCCCTCGTCATGGTGGATGATTCGCACGCGACAGGGTTCGTCGGTCAGCACGGTCGGGGAACTCCTGAGTACTGCGGTGTGGAGGGTCGGGTGGATATTCTGACCGGCACACTCGGCAAGGCGCTGGGTGGCGCTTCGGGTGGGTATGTCGCTGGCCCGCAGGCCATTGTGGACACCCTGCGTCAGCAGGCTCGACCGTACCTGTTCTCCAACACGTTGGCTCCCGTTGTTGTGGCCGGGTCGCGTAAGGCTTTGGAACTGGCCGCCCAGGCTGACGATGCGCGCGCTCACCTGAAGGAGATGTCGGCACTGTTCCGCTCTCTCATGGAGGACGCCGGATTTGATGTCCTGCCCGGTTCGCATCCGATTCATGCCGTGATGTTCCGTGGAGATGATGGAGCGGCGTTGGCCGTCAAAATTGCGGCCCGCATGTTGGAGCTGGGTGTGTATGTCACGGCGTTCAGTTTCCCTGTGGTTCCGCGGGGGCTGGCACGTATTCGCGTGCAGCTGTCGGCCGCGCACAGCGAGGACGATGTACGCGCGTGTGTCAAGGCATTCATTGATGCACGTGAGAGCGTTATTGGGTAGGCAGCTGATGTCGGACTGACAGAGTGGACGAGGGTGACCAGTAATTATCTCATATAAGTCATGCGAAAAGATTCGAAGGCCGATACCCTAAAGAAGAAGCATCCAGGGCTTAAGGCCCGGATGTGTGGCAAATCGCCTCGTCTAGAGCTAAGGAGCTGCCATGCCGACTTATACACTGCCTGATCTTCCGTACGACTACTCCGCGCTGGAACCGCACATTTCCGGCAAGATTATGGAGCTGCACCACGACAAGCACCACAACACATATGTGACCGGCGCTAACACCGCCCTCGAAAAGCTTGCCGAAGCGCAGGAGAAGGGCGACTTCCCCACGATCAACAAGCTGGAGAAGGATCTGGCGTTCAACCTCGGTGGCCACACCAACCACTCGATTTTCTGGAAGAACATGTCTCCGGACGGCGGCGGCGAGCCTGAAGGCGAGCTGGCTGAAGCCATCAAGGAATTCTTCACTTCTTTCGACGCATTCAAGGGACAGTTCACCGCAGCTGCGACCGGTCTGCAGGGTTCCGGCTGGGCAGTGCTCGCATGGGACACAATTGCGGAGCGCCTGGTGACGTTCCAGCTGTTTGATCAGCATCAGAATGTGCCCGTTGCGACGGTCCCGCTGCTCATGCTGGACATGTGGGAACATGCCTTCTACCTGGATTACCTGAACGTCAAGGCTGACTACGTCAAGGCGTGGTGGAATCTGGTGAACTGGCAGGATGTCAGCGAGCGCCTGGAGCGCGCTCGCGGTTTCAAGGGTCTGGTTGTAGCCTGACTTTCCGCTAACTGAATGCTCCGCGACAGCGCGGCGCACCACTGACCAAAGGTGCTCCGAAGTTTCATGCTTCGGAGCACCTTCTTTTTGCGGTTCACAGGCAGTGTGGCTCCTCGCCTGAAAGACGAGGAGCCACACTCTGCAGATCACCTGTGGCGGTGAACCGAATCGTTTACTAACGTCGACGACGCGCCAAGATCATGGTCGACGCACCTGCAAGCAGCGCGAGAGCCGCTGCAGCACCGCTCATCCCAAGATCAGCACCGGTACGTGCCAGTCCCTTCCTGTCGGCAGCGGGCTTGACTGTGATGACCTGGTCAACCTTCGTCAACGTGACCTGGAAGGTATCAAGCACCTTGCCGTCCCTGTCCAGCACAGTCACGGTAATGACATCACCGACGCGCGCACCGGAATTCGGGGTTACGGTGATGTTGCCATTGTCGTTGATAACAGCCGTTCCCGGTCCCTTGACCTGGACAGTGGCACCATCGGCGACCGGGCCACCGTGGTTGGGAACAACGACAGGCTTGTCAGCAGGAGTTGTCACATCATCCCAGTTTGGTGCTGCCGGGCATGCAGCAGCGGCGATGTCGAATGTCCATTCGGTCTGGACCGGTTCGCCCGTGGTTTCATCCTTCTTCACGATGTAGAGAACAGGGTCAGCCAATTTAGCCGTCACCTTCATAAACTGGCCTTTTTCGTCCGGCTCACCCTTCGCATTAACGCGGGTCTCCTCGTAATTCCACACCGGATTGTCAGGATCCTCCGCCTTTGGCAGGTTAACGGTCGCTTCTTCACCGCACTTGTCCGGTTGGGTGGTGGTCGGTTTCTCAGGCGCAACTTCCTTCACATTGGACTTGACGTATACAGTCCACCCAGTCAGATCGTCGCCTTCGACCTTTTCAATCTCGTAGCGACCATTTGCGTTCACAACGCCGCCCGTGTCAGCAAACTTCGCATTCAACGCGTAGGTCTTGATGCGACCCGTATAAGGGCTGAAAATGTCGAGATCATTCCCGGAAGCTGCTCTGGTAATGGGCGTCTGAGTACGATCAGCATTGTATTCCGCGCTCGGATGGTGAACTGCGTTGCCCTTGAAGTTGTAGGTATTGACAGTTTTCTGGCGGCTTTTTCCTTTGAAGTTTTCTTCAGTCTTACCTTTATAGGTACGATTCAGTCCGATCTTGACCGATACACCATCCGCATCTTCGGGGTGAATGACGCCTTCAGTCAGAACGAATTCAAAGTCGGTGTTCGCCTGCTGAAAGATCGAAATATCGTCGACGTTGGTGCCAGCCACGGTCGAGTGGGACGTGGCAAGATCACGCGCAAATCCTTCTTCGTCATTCATGACGTGATAACACGCATCGATATGCACATCTACATAATCCGTACCGTCAACGGTGCGAGTTGACGGCGTCTTCACGACATACGACGACTTCTCGCCATACGTCACTTGAACATCTGCCCACTCATAAGCAGGAATTTGCTTCTCAGCCGCATCCGGACTCGTCTTGCCGTAGAGAGTGCAGTACATCCTCATCTTTTTGGAAATACCCGTACGCGATTGGTCGTACGTCCATCCCGGATTGCTGTCATACGTCTTCCATTTGAAGTTCAGCGTATAACTGCTCTCAGGCGGTTCTTCAGCTGCCTGTGCCACACTTGTCATGCCCTGCACACCTGCGACCAGCGCGAAGGCTGCAAGTGCGCTCAGTGATGCCCTCGTTTTCATTCTCACAGTAGCGAGTCCCTTCTCACACCAGATTGATGGTTAGGAGCATTTTACATTCCCAGTCCACAAAACCCAACACTTTGGTAGAAATGGCCCTCTCGCCAGAGCACCGAGGGCCGCTCGAATGGCCGTGTTCGACTAATGAGTGTAGCGGCATCGTTGCGTAGATCGTACGGGGAGGGATGCGCCACGGCCTGGTTCTTCGGGTGATGTGTGCACGTTGCCCTCACTCTTAGGCTCTGTGGTGCACAATCCTCTCAATCTTAGGGCGGCGTGTGCACGAACCCCCTGATCAACAGTGGATGGGGGCGCCCTCGTCAATTGCCATGCGGGGTGCGGGCGTGTACTGACAGACCTGGCCCCTGCCGACTCACAGGAGAGGGCAGGAGCCAAAGAAGGGTTAATTGCCAAAACGTGGTGCTCCGGTTGAGTGTTTCGGCTTGCCAGGTCGGCGTTTCCTGGTGAACTTATGTTTTTCGGGGTTAAGTCGTGATGATTCTTGATTTCTTGTGTTGATTATGATTGGTGAGGAAATCCCGTCAGACTCGGCTGTGCCCGGTGTGCAGTCAGCCGATAAAGAAGAACTGTAAGACCGCTGCTGGCGGCGTGACACTGTTCGTTTTGTCGTGGCCGCTGTCTCGATTGCCTTGTCGCTGTGTCTGTGTGGCTAGCAGTAAGGGTGTCAGGCGGCGGGGCGTTTAGCGCTATTCACTGAGCACGCTAGGTCTGAGCGTTAACTACTTTTGAGCGCTCACGAAGTGTGCAGTTTGGTCTGAATGTGCACCGTTGGTGCACCGTCCGGTTTTCCCTGAACCGCCAACCCTGACTTTTCGTTGGTATCTCGCGGTTCTTAATGGCGGTAGCGCTGGGATTCGAACCCAGGGTGGCTTATCACCACACAGCATTTCGAGTGCTGCACCTTCGGCCGCTCGGACACGCTACCTCGGCCAGTCAGATTACACGAAATCCGTCGACCAACGCTACTTCAGCAGCGATCTGGCGGCTAACCGTGGCCAAAAACACGTTGCCGGGTGCCCGTCGTCAGGATCGTTTGCGACCTCGCAGGCGCACTCCTTTCGGGAGCAGATTCTCACCAGGCGATGCGGGCGGCACTGTCGTATCAGGGCCGTTCGGCGTCTTCCTCGTTGATGATGAGCGGGAGGCCGGCGGGAGTGCGGCAGCGGCGGCCGAGTGTGACGTGACTCGTGGGGAGCGACCTTCATGAAGCGCATCTGAGCGCTTCTCGAAGAAGAATCCTTTGAGCTGGACTTCCACTTCCTGGCGCAGAACTCCGCCGATCACTTCCACTGTGTGGTTCAGACGAGCGTCACGCACGACGTCGCGGAGCGAACCGGCAGCTCCGGCCTTGTCGTCCCACGCGCCGAATACCAGGCGGTCGACGCGCGAGTTGACCACCGCTCCGGCGCACATCGTGCAAGGCTCGAGGGTCACAACCAGGGTGCATCCCGCAAGGTTCCATGTGCCCATCGCGAGGCCGGCCTGACGCAGCGCCACAATTTCAGCGTGAGCACTGGGATCGTGGGTCGTTTCCCGCTGGTTCCAGCCTGACCCTATGACCGTGCCGTGCGGGTCCAGGACCACCGCTCCGACAGGGACATCGCCCGCTTCGCGGGCACGGTTCGCCAGAAACAGTGCGCGTCCCATCGCCTGGGACCATGATTCGTCGACCGTCACGAGGTAAGCCTACCGCGCCAGCGGAGAAGGACAACAGTAACGACTCGATCGCCTCAGGCATGTCCGGCGCGGTACGCTTGAACCATGCACCTACATGTCGCTGATCATCCGCTGATTGACCACAAGCTCACTGTTCTTCGAGACAGCCGCACTCCGTCGGCAACATTCCGCCAGCTCGTTGACGAACTCGTCACCCTGCTGGCCTACGAGGCAACACGTCACGTTGCCGTGAAAGATATCGAAATTGAGACTCCCGTGTGTCCCACCGTTGGGGCACGACTGTCCGATCCACGTCCGATTGTCGTTCCCGTCCTACGTGCAGGCCTCGGAATGCTCGACGGGATGACTCGCCTGCTGCCCACCGCCGAGGTTGGGTTCCTGGGTATGAAGCGTGACGAGGATACGCTTCAGGTTGAAACCTATGCGAATCGGCTGCCGGACGACCTGTCGGGCCGTCAGTGCTTTATTCTGGATCCCATGCTCGCCACCGGCCACACGATGGTAGCCGCGACGAACTACCTGCTGGAACGCGGCGCCCGTGATGTGACGTGCGTATGCATTCTGGGGGCGCCAGAAGGCATTCATGAGGTGGAAAAAGCCGTGGGTGATCGCGCTGATGTCACCGTTGTACTCGCCGCCGTTGATGAGGGCTTGAACGAGAAGTCCTACATCGTACCCGGCCTGGGCGATGCCGGCGACCGCCTGTACGGCATCATCGACTAAGGAAAATGTACTGATGGGGGCGGCACACTTCCGTTCGCGAAGGGCGCCGCCCCATCTGTTATGAAGTTTCTCCCTTGAGTGGCAGCTACCGCGTAAAGCAGTGGCTGCCGTTACTATCAGGAGGACAGCCCTATCTGGCACTGCTCAGCACACTGTCTGGAGCAGTGCCAGCAAGCTGCTTAGAACGCGGGAAGGACGGTGCCGTCTGACCAGTTCTCTTCGAAGAAGGTGCGGACCTCGTCGGAGTGCAGCAGCTCGTCAAGCTTCTTCACACCTTCGAGCTTGTCACCAGACAGATCTTTCTTCCACACGAGCAAGTTGGTGTACGGGCTTCCCTTACCCTGCTCGGCAACCAGTGCGTCACCATTGATGGTCAGGCCACCTTCCTGCGCGAAGTTACCGTTGATCACGGCGATGTCAACGTCAGACAGTGAACGTACCAGCTGTGCGCCTTCGGCTTCAAAGAACTCGAAGTTCTTGAGCTTTTCAACAGAGTTGATGTTGGCTGCCTCGTCACCCTCGGCAATCTTGACGAATCCGTTGGCTTCAAGCAGTTCGAGTGCACGACGCTGGTTGGTCACATCAGAGATGATGCCGATCTTGCCGCCATCGGGGAAATCCTTCAGGTCCTTGATCTTCTCGGAGAAGATACCGAGCGGCTCGATGTGGACGCCCTCGCCCTGGTCGAACTCATAGCCGAATTCCTTGACCTGGTCATCCAGGAAGTTCGGGGTCTGGTAGAAGTTCGCATCCAGGTCACCGCTGTTCAGCGCAACGTTCGGCTGATGGTAGTCGGTGTACTCGACGATCTCCAGGTTAATGCCAGCTTCAGCAGCCAGGTTGTCCTGAATAAAGTGCAGGACTTTGGCGTGAGGTGAAGGGCTGGCGCCGACGGTCAGGTTGATGACGTCACCGCTTGCGCCGCCTGCTTCGCCTGATGCTGCTGCGTCAGCCGAGCCGCTGGTGGCTGATTCCGTTGAGTTGCCGCCGCAGCCTGCCAGCGCGAAGGATGCTGCCAGGCCGCACACTGCGAGGGCCTTGAAAGAGCGTGTGTTCAGATGAGATAGACGCATGAGAGTTTCTCCAATCATGTTGCCGGTCTGTCGATGCAAACCGTTTCTATATTCGGAATGGTCAAGTTTTCAGGTTTTTTCAATTGCGCTGAAGCATGTGAGATGAACGAGGGCGACCTTCCCGTTGATGCAATGCACTCCTCATGTTGCAGGCGTATTGCGGATCAGATGCGACGGGTGCCGCGCATGAAATCTGATGCGGGCAGTGCCCGCGGTGTGTGCCGGCTGGTAGTGCCTCAGCGGTGGTCCACCAGCCGGCTGATCATGTCACCCATCATCTGGATCACCTGGACGATGATGATGATCGCAACGACTGCGCACAGCATGACGTCGGGCATGAATTGGTTGTAGCCGTAGTTGATGGCCAGCTTTCCAAGGCCACCGGCACCGACCGCTCCGGCCATTGCCGAGTAGCCGATCAACGTGATCGCCAGGACTGTCACCGACTGGATCAGGGCAGGCAGAGCTTCGCGAACCTGGACACCCCAGTAGATGCGCTGGTTGGATGCGCCCATCATTTGGGCTGCTTCAATCTTGCCGCGTGAAACGGCCAGCACGTTTGTTTCCACCAGTCGTGCAAAGAACGGGATGGCACCAATAATCAGGGACGGCATCGCGGCTTTCCAGCCGAGCGTGGTTCCCACCAGGAACCTGGTCAGCGGCACAATCGCGATCAGCAGGATGATGAATGGGAATGAGCGGCCGACGTTGACGATCACGCCGAGGATCTGGTGCACGATGCGGTTGGGCGTGAGCCCGTGGCGCGACGTGTTGACGACCAGCAGGCCAAGCGGCAAACCGAAGATCACGGTCACCAGTGTGGCGACGCCGGTCATCACGAGTGTTTCCCACACTGCCGGCAGGAACTGCTTGGTCAGTGCCGGGTTGTCACCCCAGGTGGGTTTGTCTGCTGCAATCGACATCATGGCGGACTGAAATTGTGCAACACCGATGTGGGCAGCAAGCAGTACATGATTCATGATCATGCCAGCCTTTCAGTCGCGTAGATACCTTGGTCATGAAGCTGTTGAAGGATCTGCTGAGCGTGGTAGCGCGGCACTGACAGCGCCAGGCGTCCCACCTGTGTTGATCCGATGGACTCGAAAACCCCTGCGGTCACGTCGGCACCCATCGACGCGCTCATGTTGAGCACGCTGGCACCGGTGGGCACACCGGGGCTTGAAGTGAAAATCAGGTCCAGCAGCGCGCGGTCTTCCGGGATCACGGCATCGTCCACGTTCGGCAAGGGGACCAGTTCCTGAGCCAACGGCGAGGACGGATCCTTCATGATCTCTTCGATCGTTCCACTCTGGAGGACGCCGCCGTGGTTGAGCAGTGTCACCGAGTCACAGATTTCGCGTACAACCGCCATCTCATGCGTGATGATCACAATCGTCACACCCAGTGAGTCGCGCAGGTCGCGCAGCAGATCGAGGATCTGGCCGGTTGAGTCCTGATCGAGTGCGGAGGTCGGCTCATCGCAAAGCAGCACTGCCGGAGTTCCAGCCAGGCCGCGCGCAATGCCGACGCGTTGGCGCTGGCCACCTGACAGTTGCGAGGGATAGGAGCCGCCGCGTCCCTGCAGCCCCACCATGGTCAGGAGTTCTTCAACGCGCTCGTCGATTTCTTTCTTCGGGCGACGCGCAATCTGCAGCGGGTATGCAATGTTTTCTGCCGCCGTGCGTGCATCGAGCAGGTTGGCTGCCTGAAACACCATGCCGAAGTTCCGGCGAGCCTGACGCAGTTTCGCTCCGCGCAGCTGAGTCATGTCAACGTCGTTGACCACGATTTCACCACTGGTTGGGCGTTCGAGGGCGGTCAGACAGCGGATCAGTGTGGATTTTCCGGCCCCCGACTGACCCACGATTCCGTGAATCGAGCCCGCATCGACGTGCAGCGTCACGTCATCAAGTGCGACAACGTCATTCCCGCCGCGCAAGTGATACACCTTGCGTACGTCGTGAAGGTCAATCATGGTTCCTCCATCGGTCCTGGCGGAAGCACCCTCTCCGTGACCGGGGGTTGCTGCAGCGTCATCGAGCCAGGTCTCTTAGCTGCTCTGGATGGTCGATCACTACTTTAAAGTGTCGGCGCGTTTAGAGCAAACTTCGCGGCCCAGTCGTGACCATATTCACCCGCCTGTGCTCACCGTGGCCAGAGCAAAGATCGCGATCGAAGCAGCGGCTGTCCCCACAATGACAGCCACCACGCATAGCGCCCACACACCGACCAGCAGGCTCGCACCAAGGGCCGTGCGGTGGCTTCGCAGCACTTCACACACATCAACGACGGCGGTGGAAAACGTCGTGAACGCACCGAGGAACCCCACGCCGATCACCGTCCACCAGTGCGGCCATGTCGTCAGAAACGTGAATGCGCCGGCCAGCAGGCATCCGATCACGTTGACCGCCGCGATTCCACATAGTGGACGCAGGAGCTGGGCGCGCGAGCCGGGCACATGTCGACTTATTGACGAGGCAGACGTCGGCGCGTTCAGTCGCCGCGTGATTGCGCCCGACAGCAGCCACCGACAGGTGGCCCCACACCCGCCGGCAAGGGCGGTGAGTATCCACATCAGCGCGCTCATGGCCGCGCCTTTTTTCCGAGCCACCAGCCGGCAGTGGCGACACCTACCCCCAGGACAAGCAGGCCGAGGGTAATGGCACTGCCAGCAAGGATTCTGCCCATCGCGCCCGTCGTGGTGTCGAGCGGAGGGCTGTGGACGAATGTGACTGCGCCAAGCATCATGGTCGAATATGTAGTCAGCGCCCCGCACATACCGGTGCCGATCAGAAGGTTGACGCGAGCGCTCAGCCACCGGCCCGAGCCTGCGCAAAAACCGAGGATAAGCGCGCCCGCAAGATTGCACGCAATGGTCGACCACGCCAGCACCAGCGCCGATGAGGCGGGATGTGCCGCCGCAATATGGTCAAGACTTGCGCGGACGAGGGTACCGATCATGCCACCGAGGAACACGCACGCAATGTCAGCCAGGCGTGCGCGCGAAAGTGCAGGCGTGCGCCGCGAATGGGACTGGTCATCAGAGTCGGTGTGCGCGGATTCCACACGGTCAGCCTAACGCCACGCGTGCCATCATGCCGGCGCGGTAGGGTGAAGTAACCGAGGTAAGGAAGCCAACCATGACACGCGTTTTTTCCAGACGCCAGGTTCGCATCTGGTTCGCAGGGGCCGCATCAGGAGCACTGGCATTGACGCTTGTGGCCTGCTCACCGGACACGGGCGGCAGCGGCGAAGACTCTGGAGCCTCCAGCCAGTCATCCGCCCCTGCCGCCGAACGATCAGACGGCGCGCAATCCGGTGCGCAATCTGATGAGACAGATGGGGACTCCCTCGCCAATGAAGCTGAATTAACGGAAGAGCAGGTGGACGCTGCAGTTGCCGCACCATTGTCTGACGGTCGCACCCTCAAGAACGTTCCCGAGGGTGAGGGCGGTGACGGCGCTGACACCAAGGCGGACCCGACCGGCGCGGCTGAAAGTGATCTGCCACCCGAGGCGATAGAGCCGACTGCGTGCGCGTCGATCCTGTGGCGGCCTCATACTTTCGGAGCTCTGAGCGCCCAATGGCCCCACCGCAGTCTGTATCTTCCGCAGGAAGGCGACGAGCAGGCAGCCGATATGAAGGGGGTTTTCGTTGCTGTCGCACCGTCGGGTGACGAGGCAGCAGAAGCAGTGACTGCCGTTGAGGATCTGGCGGCGCAGTGCTCGCAGTACACGGTCATGATTGGTGGTGGGGCGCCTACGACGCTGGCGTTGTCCAACTGGGATGATGCGGCGATCTCACAGGGATGGGTGCTGGAAACCAGTACGCAGGCTGAGGCGACGGAGCGTGAGGTGACCGTCGGGGCACGCGTTGCCAACGTGCTCATTTCGGTAGGTCCGCAGCCGGCGGATCGTCTCGATGAGGCGAAAGCGCTTGTCAGTCAGATCGCCGGGCAGTTGACGAACCAGTAACGGAGCCTGATGCGTCAGGCTCGGGTCGCCTCGCGCGCGATGCTGTGGATTCGGCTCGTGCCCCGAGTGTGTAGTCGAGGTGAGTTCGCCCCCAATGAAGCCCGCCCTCAATCAAAGGAGAACTATGACTGACATGACGGCAGATTCGACTCCCCTGATGACCGAACGCCTCAGCCTGCGGCCACCACAGGACGCAGACGTTGACGCTGTCTTTAAGATTCACTCGGACCCGCTGACCTACAGACATCGACCGGAGCTCACGATGAAAGACCGTGACGAGGCCGTGGAACTGACGTCCGCGTGGCAACAGGATTGGCGCCAGCACGGCATCGGTTACTTTGTCGTGTTGACTTACGGAGGTGAAACTATCGGTTTCACTGGCGTGCGGCATGCGGTCGAGGGTGACGAGACGGTCCTGAATCTCTACTACCGCTTCGCGTCACAGGCGCAGGGCAAGGGGTACGCGACCGAAGCTGCCAGTGCCGCACTCGAATGGGCACGCGACCGCCACCCACAGCTCCCGATCGTGGCGATTATCGACCCCGCGAACACAGCCTCGGCTCGACTTGCTGAAAAGCTCGGACTGCGCCTGGTCCCCGGTGCCGGGGAGGCGGGAGATCATGAAGTCTACCGGCTCCAAGGCTGAGCGAAAGGGACTGTCCCGCAATGAGGGGTCTGACAGTAGGGCCCGATGGCGTTTGAACGATGGCCTGGGACACCGCTGCAGCGCCCGAATGCGCCTATATAGAGGTACGACAACCAGTCCGCCACCCTAGATATAGGGGCGACACGCCGAAGAAACGCAACACGCCTACTAGATATATGGATTGCGCACCACGCTGGGATTCCATCTATCCACAGGCCCGCCCGGAGTTTAAGCTGTCAGATACAGGCCCGCCGATCGCTGTCCACAGCCTGTCCACAGCGCGATGCACACCATCAGTCAGACACAACATGTAGTGGTCACTTGCACTTGGCGCCACAAGGTGTAGTGTTAATACATCAACGGAGCCACTACGGCTCGGGGCATCAAGCAGGCGCGCAGGACGCGCACCGAACCTGACGATCCCCACCACCTCACAGAGCGCATAGAAGAAAAAGGAGCATCCCATGACCATCACCGTGTACTCGAAGCCGATGTGCGTGCAGTGTGATGCGACCTACCGTGCGCTCGGCAAGCAGGGCCTGGAATACACCTCGATCGACGTGACGCAGGATCCCGAAGCACTCGAATACATTAAGGGACTGGGCTACCAGCAGGCACCCGTTGTGATCGCCGGCGAGGACCACTGGAGCGGCTACCGCCCCGACCGCATCAAAGCTGCTGCGGCAATGGCTGCCGAGGCTGCACCGCTGCGGGTGGCCCAAGCCTGATCACTGCGTGAAGCCCGGCCACCTCGCAGGTGTCGGGCTTTTCCCATGCACAGGTCAGACGCGGAAGGCACGACCGACGGTTCACACCATCCACGGCGCATGCCACCCTCGGCCCGCAGGCTCACACACTTAACCGGCTCTCACGTCCATATAAGGAGATTCCTCAGTCATGGTGGAGATCGTCTACTTTTCGTCGGCGACGGGGAACACGCGCCGTTTCGTCGAAAAACTGGGCTATCCGGCGCACCGCATCCCTCTTCACCCGCATGATGAATTCCTGCACGTTCACACCGACTTCATTCTGATCACCCCTACCTACGGCGGGGGAAATATCAAAGGAGCTGTGCCCAAACAGGTCATCAAGTTCCTCAACGATGCCACCAACCGCTCATATTGCCGGGGAGTGATCTCCTCAGGCAACACCAATTTCGGACCGGCGTACTGCTTGGCGGGCGATATCATCTCTGCAAAGCTACACGTTCCCCATATGTATAAGTTCGAGCTTCTCGGCACGTCCGAGGATGTCTCCCGAGTCCGCGAAGGATTGAAGGAATTTTGGTCGAAAATCTCACCGACACCGGCCCAGAAGAGTTGAGCACTGACCTCGACTACCATGCGCTGAATGCCCAGCTCAACCTGTATGACGAGAACGGCAAGATTCAGTTCGAAGCGGACCGTCAGGCGGCTCGCCAGTACTTTCTCCAGCACGTCAACAAGAACACCGTGTTCTTCCACGACCTCGAAGAAAAACTCGAGTACCTGGTGCGCGAAGGCTACTACGAGGGCGACGTGCTCGAGCAGTACGAGCCTCAGGACATCAAGGACCTGTACAAGCAGGCCTACGCCTACAAGTTCCGCTTTCAAACGTTCCTGGGCGCATTCAAGTACTACACGTCGTACACGCTGAAAACATTCGACGGCAAACGGTACCTGGAACGCTTCGAGGATCGCGTTGTCATCGTGGCAATGTACCTGGCGCGCGGCGACATCGAACTGGCACGCAAGCTCATCGACGAGATCATGTCAGGACGTTTCCAGCCGGCCACACCCACCTTCCTCAACGCGGGTAAGCGTGCGCGCGGCGAACTGGTCTCCTGCTTCCTGATCCGCGTCGAAGACAACATGGAGTCCATCGCCCGAGGCGTGAACTCCGCTTTGCAGCTGTCCAAGCGTGGTGGCGGCGTGGCACTGTCACTGACGAACCTGCGCGAAGCGGGCGCACCGATCAAACGCATCGAGCATCAGTCCAGCGGTGTTGTTCCCGTGATGAAACTGCTGGAAGATTCGTTCTCCTATGCGAACCAGCTGGGTGCGCGCCAGGGCGCGGGAGCCGTCTACCTGCACGCCCATCACCCGGACATCATGTCCTTCCTGGACACGAAGCGTGAGAACGCGGACGAGAAGATCCGTATCAAGACGCTCTCCCTGGGTGTCGTCATCCCGGATATTACGTTCGAACTCGCGCGCGCCAACGAGGATATGTACCTGTTCAGCCCCTACGACGTCGAACGCGTCTACGGCAAGCCGTTCAGCGAAATTTCCGTGACCGAGAAGTACCGCGAAATGGTCGATGACGGGCGTATCCACAAGAAGAAGATCAACGCCCGCCGCTTCTTCCAGACACTGGCTGAAATCCAGTTCGAATCCGGCTACCCGTACATCGTCTTCGAAGACACCGTCAACCGCGCCAACCCGATCAAGGGCCGCATCACGATGTCGAACCTGTGCTCGGAAATCCTGCAGGTCTCCGAAGCCTCCGAGTTCAACGAAGACCTGACGTATTCGCACGTGGGCAAGGATATTTCGTGTAACCTCGGATCCCTGAACATTGCCAAGACGATGGATTCGCCCAACTTCTCGCAAACCATCGAGACGGCGGTTCGTGGCCTGACAGCAGTGTCCGACCTGTCCAATATCCAGTCCGTCCCCTCCATTGCGCGCGGCAACGCCATGAGCCACGCGATCGGTCTGGGACAGATGAACCTGCACGGATACCTCGCGCGCGAACGCGTGCACTACGGCTCCGAAGAAGCACTCGACTTCACGAACATGTACTTTCTGGCCGTGGCGTTTGAGGCGATCAAGGCGTCGTGCATGATTGCGCGCGAACGCGGTGAAAAGTTCGTCGGCTTTGAAGATTCCGACTACGCCAGTGGCACGTACTTCGACAAGTACATCAACGGCACGTGGGAGCCGACAACGGATAAGTGCCGTGAACTGCTCGCCAAATCCTCGATCCACATTCCGACCCAGGAAGACTGGAAGGCACTGGCAGCGGACGTGGCGAAGTACGGCATGTACAACCAGAACCTGCAGGCCGTTCCTCCCACCGGGTCGATCAGCTACATCAACAACGCGACCTCGTCGATCCACCCGATCGTCTCCAAGATCGAGATCCGCAAGGAAGGCAAGATCGGCCGCGTGTACTACCCGGCGCCCTACATGACCAACGACAACGTTGAGTACTACGAGGATGCCTACGAAATCGGCCCTGAAAAGATCATTGACACCTACGCGGTTGCCACGCAGCACGTTGACCAGGGACTGTCGCTGACACTGTTCTACCCGAACACCGTGACCTCACGTGACGTCAACAAGTCCTACATTCGTGCGTGGCGCAAGGGCATCAAGACCATGTACTACATGCGGATCCGTCAACAGGCTCTGGAAGGCACCGAAGTCGAAGGCTGCGTTTCCTGCATGTTGTAGGCATGCGCCAGGCTTTCAGTTCCTCGGCTCTTTGAGGCATCTGCGGTCGCCCTCGTCGATTTTTCACCTTCGACGAGGGCGACCCATGTTTTACAATGATCGTGAGCCTAAGGAGATTTGCCGTGCCGATGTATCAATACGCCACCGATGACAATGACTCGAAACGTTTCGCACCTGATGCTGAGACCGATGAGGCCTCATCCGCTTCACAGTCCCACGCCTCCGATACATCAACTACCCGTCAGACCAACGCCGGCCCATACGAGTCAGCCGGCAGTTCCGGGTCCGGAGACTCAGCAGGATCCGCAACGGCTTCACCGTTATCGTGGCAAAGTTCGGCTCCCCGCTACGGCGCACCGGACACGCATCCGCGATCGGGGGGCACGCCCCAGGGCCAGTACTCACCGTGGACGCCTCAGCAGCAAACTGACGGCCCGCAGGGACCTTACTGGAATGAGCATTCCTCCCAGCAGGTCTACACGGAAATTGAGTCGAACGGGCTGGTGGCGCTGATCCTTTCCATCGTCTCGTTCTTCACGCTGGGAATACTGCTGTCGGTGCCGATGTGGATCTGGAGCCAGTCGATGATCAACAAGGGACGCAGGGCAGGTCTGCCGTTTCAGGCGATGTCACGTGCCCGCATTGCGCGCGGTATCTCAATTGCGGTCACCGTCATCTACATCCTGCTCGGTATCGTCTGCGTGGTGCTGGCCATAGTCGTCGCGATGACGGATCCACAGGTTTAGGCATCGACGAGGGGTCCCATGCGCGGCTGGCCTGATATTGCCGCCAGATCGGCCGGTGGTGGCACCCATGCGCGGCTGGCCTGAGACTGCCGCCAAAGCAGCCGATGGTGACAAACCCGGCGCAGCTGACGTTCGTGTCCGGACGCGTGAAGCCGTAGGCTGGGATCATGACTCCTCGACCCCATACGCCTATCCGACGTCGTTCCGGCACCGATCGAGACCTGATTGAACTGCTGCGCCGCCTGGACGGAAAAAGCTACGGCTCCTACAAGTCAGCAACCGGAGACTGGGATTACGGCGACTTTTCCATCGCCATTGACCGCGTCCAGTCCGACCCGTACGCACCGCCATCGGCTGTGCGCGTGATTGCCTCACCACAGACAATGGGGATCCCCGACGACTGCCTGTCCACTCACACCCAACGCGTCGCCAGCGCCGACTTCCTGCTGCGCTCTTTTAGCCACGCGATCCGAAAAATGTCCGGCCAAGGATCCGGAGGGGCCGGTCACGGCTCCCCTGTCCAGGTCGCACGCACCGGGCAGGAAATCCTGGAGCGCTCAGCCTGCACCGTGATGCCTGACCGGGTTGAGCTGCGCTTCCAGGTCCACATGCCGGCACGTGGGCGCACCATTCAGGGTCTGACAGCCGCCCGGATCTTTGACCAGGACGTGCCCGACATCGTGGTGGAAACCTTCGACTTTGTCTCGGACCAGGCCGACCGGCACCTCGATGATCTGCATCGACACGTTCACACCTACGAGGACTACCAGGCTCTTCAGCAGGCCCTGGTCGACAACAACTGGGTCACATTCGTGGCTGATGATGCGATTCTGGCGCGCAGATCCGGCGTTTCCGACCTGCCGATGGAGAACGCCGTTCCATTCAGCTCACCGGAATCACTGCGCCGCACAGTGACCTTGCCTCACGCCGGCGAGGTGTCCGGCATGGCGCTCGAGCCGGGCGTGACCGTCATTGTGGGCGGTGGCTATCACGGTAAATCCACCCTGCTCGCCGCGATTCAACGCTCGGTATACGCCCATGTTCCTGCAGATGGCAGGCAATTGGTGGCGACGACGCCCTCGGCAATGAAAGTGCGTGCAGCTGATGGGCGCCCGGTGACGGGCGTAGATGTCTCCGCCTTCATCGCGCATCTGCCGGGCGGTGCGGATACCAGTGACTTTTCCACGCAGAATGCCTCCGGTTCAACCTCCCAGGCCGCAGCCATCGTGGAGGCGGTCGAATTGGGCAGTCCACTGCTCATGCTGGATGAGGACACGTCAGCGACGAACCTGCTGATCCGTGATGCGCGCATGCGTCGCCTTGTTGCGGCCGAACGTGAACCGATCACGCCGCTGGTGGACCGCGTGCGCGCCCTTTTTGATCAGCGCCACGTCTCCACGCTGATGGTCATGGGTGGGTCAGGTGACTACCTCGACATCGCGGACTGCGTGCTGATGATGGACACATATCAGTGCCGGGATGTCACCGACCAGGCTCGTGCGGTGGTGGCGGAGATGCCGCGCGAACGCACAGATGAGGAGGACTTTCCGGTGGGCAGGCCGCGTGTGCTCATGCGGGATCGAGGCAATTCGGGTCGCGGCAAGCCGAAGACCAAGTCGGCGGGCCTCGATACGATCACACTGGACCGACACACCGTGGACGTGTCCGACGTGGAGCAGATTGTGGATGCGGGCCAGACTGAAGCAATCGCGTGGGCGTTGCGCACCGTGCTGGATGACCTCGCAGACGGTGAGCACTCCATCGATCAGGAGCTGGAGCGCCTCGACGAGATGATCGGTGAGCAAAGCCTGGACGTGTTGACGAAGGATCGAGGCAGGCCGTGGCCGGCGTTCCTGGTGCGGCCGCGTCCCATTGACATCGGTGCTGCCGTCAACCGGTATCGCGCTCTGACCATGCGCTGAGCTGGGCGGGTGGTCAGGTCAGCAGTCAGGGCAGGTCAGGTCTTGTGGGTATTGCAGCGCTTCTCGCCATCACCGTCGCCGGAGTGGTGGCCGGTGCGATCAACACGATCATCGGGTCAGGATCACTGGTCACCTACCCGGTGATGGTGCTGCTCGGCGTCCCCCCGATCAGCGCCAATGTGGCGAACACGGTCGGTTTGGCACCCGGCGCAGTGGCCGGCGCCTATTCCTACCGCACATTCATGCACGAGGGAGACTCCGCCGCTGCTGTTTCTGCGCCGTCAGCATTTACTCTGTCGCGCGGCCGCATCGGTGGCCTGTCGCTGTGCGCCGCTGGCGGGGCGCTCATTGGTGCCGGCCTGCTGCTGCGCGTATCTGCCAGCACGTTTACCCTCATCGTGCCGTTCCTTATTGCCCTGGCGACTGTCCTGGTTGCGTGCCAGCCGCGCCTTGCCCGGATGGTGAGCGCACATGATGACGGCTCGGGGGCGCTGCCCGTGTCCTCTGCGCGACTGGGTGTACTGGCTCTGTTGGTGGTGTGCGGCGCAGTGTATGGCGGGTTCTTTTCCGCTGCTCAGGGGATCATTTTCCTGGCGATTCTGGGAGTTTTCCTGCCCGGCAGCATCCATACGCACAACGCTCTGAAGAATCTGCTGCAAGCGATCGTCAACGTTGTCGCAGCGTTGTTCTTCATTGTCGTCGCCATCGCAGTGGCTGCGGGGGCGCAGGATCCGACGCTATCGGTCACTTCACCCCTGTCCGGCACTCTCGATACTCGCACGTGGATCGCTGCTGCCTGCGTGGCGGTCGGATCGCTCATTGGCTCTCCGCTGGGAGCGTGGATCGGTGTGAGGATTCCGGCGCGAGTGCTGCGAATCAGCGTGGTGATCTTCGGCGCGTGCATGGCCGTTCTTATGGCAGTGCGCGCATGCACAATCCCCTAAAAAGTCGCAGTTTTTTGCACAATCCCCTAGCTAAACAACGGACGGGACCACCCTCGACAATCCGAACACCCCGCGACCTGCAGCTTTCAAAACGGGGCGGAAATGCGGCGCGTTAGATCTAGGGGATTGTGCATCCTGAAGGGTCAGATTTAGGGGATTGTGCACCTTGGGGGCTTAAATCTAGGGGGTTGTGTACCTTGGGGGCTTAAATCTAGGGCATCGTGCACGCGGATGACACGAGGCTCGGCCCGAGGCAGCACCTCCAGCCCTGGCGCCCGCATCGAACCGGCGCGCTGTCAAGCGTCTACACTGACAGCCATGCACCACTCTTCCGCGCCATCTGACAACAAACAGCACCACGACGCAGGCATCCAGCCGCCGCGAGCGCAGTCCCGGCCATTGGATCCGCCGCG
>NZ_JBWPJO010000015.1:0-47324 GCF_056583835.1 Pauljensenia sp. C0254C2 | reverse complement strand
GCAGGCAACGACACCATCACCATCGACCGCACCACCGGAGAAATCATCGCCGAACACACCATCGACCCCACACACAAAAAGACCGGGACACCGCCAACAAACTGTCAACAATGTCCCGACACATCACAGTGGTAGGCCCAGGGGGAATCGAACCCCCAACCCACAGATTAAAAGTCCGATGCTCTGCCAACTGAGCTAAAGGCCCCTGTTACTCCAACTACAGCAGCATAGCGGCCCCACGCCCCGCCTCCAAGTTCACGGGGCACACCTCACGCACGCGCGCGGCGAGAAACAGGCAAAAAATGTGACCCCTGACCAGGCGGTGTCAAGAATGTGTCAGGAAAAATCGGCACCGCGTCAAGAACGCGTCAGTTTTCATTCGGGCCCGGGCGACCTCGACGTTCAATAGCAGTGCCGCTCAACCGAGCGACTTCGCACGCCGGGTACCCCGGTTGCGGATCCGCCACGCCGGAGGGTTTCCGGCAGCATCATTCAGGAGCCATACCGTGCTCGACATTGTGTTTGTCGTATTGACGACCGTATTCTTCGGAGGATGCCTGGGCCTCGCATCGGCGGTGAGCCTGCTGTGACCATCCTCGATATCGCCTGGCTGCTCATCTGCGCAGCCGCAATCGTGTACGTGACCTATGCACTCATTCGACCGGAAAGGTTCGGGTAGTCATGGCGTTCATTCAAATCCTCGTTCTCATCGCGGCACTCGTCGCGGTGCATCGACCGCTCGGCGCGTACATGGCGCGCACCTTTACCTCTGAGCGCCACCTGTGGCCGGAGCGGCTCGTGTACCGCTTCGCGGGGATCCGAACAGACCGAGAGCACTCGTGGCGAATTTACCTTCGCAACATTCTCGCCGTCTCCCTCCTGAGTGTGCTCGGCCTCTACATCCTGCAGCGCGTTCAGCAGTGGCTGCCCATGGCGCACGGCCTCGGCCCCGTCGAAGAGACGCAGGCGTGGAACACGGCAACCTCGTTCGTGACCAACACGAACTGGCAGTCGTACGGCGGTGAAACGACGATGTCCCATCTCACGCAGATGCTGGGCATGTCGTTCCAGAACTTCATTTCGGCCGCCGTCGGAATCTGCGTGGCTATCGTGATCATCCGCGGTATTGCCCGCCACGGCACGGATAAGCTCGGTAACTTCTGGGTTGACCTCGTGCGCTGTAACTTCCGCATCCTTTTGCCGATCGCGTTCATCGGCGCGATCCTTCTGATCGCCGGCGGCGCCATCCAGAACTTCAACGCCGCCCAGCACGTGCACACCCTCACCGGTGGAACACAGATCATTCCCGGCGGGCCCGTCGCGAGCCAGGAAGCGATCAAGGAGCTCGGCACGAACGGTGGCGGTTTCTTCAACGCGAACTCCGCGCACCCGTTCGAGAATCCGAACGGCCTCACAAATCTCATCGAGATCTTCCTGATCCTGCTTATCCCGTTCGCCCTCCCCCGCACCTACGGAATCATGGTGGGCGACAAGCGTCAGGGCTGGGCTGTTCTCGGCGCGATGGCTGTTCTCGCGATCGGTTCGCTCGCCGCCACGACCTCCCTCCAGCTTCACTTCGCGGGCGATCATCTCGCCGCGATGGAGGGCAAGGAGGCGCGCTTCGGGATCGTCGGTTCGAGCCTGTTTGCGACCGCGACGACGCTCACCTCAACGGGCGCCGTGGACTCGATGCACTCCTCCTACGAGCCGATTTCCGGCGGCGTGTTGATCTTCAACATGCTTCTCGGTGAAATCGCGCCGGGCGGCGTCGGTTCCGGCCTGTACGGGATGCTCGTCATCGCGATCATGAGCGTGTTCATCAGCGGGCTCATGGTGGGCCGCACGCCGGTCTACATGGGTAAACGCATCGGCCCGACCGAGGTCAAGCTTTTGAGCCTGTACATCCTCGTCGTGCCCGTGCTCGTGCTCGTGGGATCGGCAGTCGCCATCGCCCTGCCGTCGACGGCGGCGTCGCTCGCCAACGGCGGCCCCCACGGCTTCAGCGAGGTGCTTTACGCGTTCACGTCGGCGTCCAACAACAATGGTTCCGCCTTCGCGGGCCTCAATGCGAACACGCCGTTCTTCAACGTGGCGCTGGGCCTCGCCATGCTGCTTGGCCGCTTCCTGCCGATGCTGTTCGTGGTGGCGCTCGCGGGCAAGCTCGCCTCCAAGAAGGTTGTCGCGACCAACCGCGGCACCCTGCGCACTCACACACCTCTCTTTGCAGGCGTCATGACCGGCATCGCGCTCATCGTGACCGGCCTGTCCTTCCTTCCGACGCTCGCTCTTGGACCACTTGCTGAAGGACTCATGTAATGACTCAGGTACAGGTGACCGACCGCGTTTCTTCGCAGCCTCACGAGGAGAAGACCGCGAATTCCGGATCAGGCTTCACGCCGCGCGCTCTTGCCAAGGCGCTCCCACAGGCGCTGCGCAAGTTGCACCCCGCGCACATGGTGCGCACGCCCGTCATGTTTATCGTCGAGATGGGCGCGCTCATCACGATCATCGTGGGCTTTTTCAAGCCGAGCGTGTTCGTGTTCTCGCTCGCGATCTGGCTGTTCCTCACGGTCGTGTTCGCGAACCTCGCCGAGGCTGTGGCTGAGGGTCGAGGTAAGGCGCAGGCCGATGCGCTCCGTTCCGCGAAGACAGCGGCCGTGGGCCGCGTGCGCCGCGAGGATGGAAGCATCGAGGAGGTTCGCGCCGCGGGTCTTCGCCCCGGTGACATCGTCGTGGTGTGTGCGGGCGAGACGATCCCGGGCGATGGCGACGTCGTCAAGGGTGCCGCGACGGTCGATGAGTCTGCGATTACGGGCGAATCTGCTCCCGTGATCCGCGAAAGCGGCGGCGACCGTTCGGCGGTCACGGGCGGCACGCGCGTCCTTTCGGACGAGATCGAGGTGCGCATAACCTCGGAGCCGGGCAACACGTTCGTGGACCGCATGATCGACCTCGTCGAGGGCGCGCAGCGGCAGAAGACCCCGAACGAGATCGCTCTTTCGGCGTTCCTTTCGGTGCTCACGCTCATCTTCTTGTTCGTCGTCGCAACGCTCGTTCCCATGGCCGATTACGCGGGCGCGAAGCAACCGATCGAGGTTCTCATCGCCCTGCTCGTGTGTCTTATCCCCACGACGATCGGCGCGCTCCTTTCGGCGATCGGTATCGCCGGCATGGATAGGCTCATGCGCCGCAACATCATGGCGACGTCGGGCCGTGCGGTCGAGGCCGCTGGCGACGTGACAACTCTGCTGTTGGACAAGACCGGCACGATCACGGTGGGTGATCGCCAGGCGAGCGCGTTCATTCCCGCCCAGGGCGTGAGCGAGGACGAGATTGCCTACGGCGCGCTATTGTCCTCTCTCGCGGACGAGACCCCCGAGGGTCGTTCGATCGTGGAGTTCGCGACGACGACCATGGGCGTTGGCCCGATTCCCGAAAGCGAGTATCGAAACGCTGAGTTCATCCCGTTCAGCGCGGAAACGCGCATGAGCGGCGTGCAGCGCACTCCCGAGCACTGCATCGTCAAGGGCGCGGCTTCCGAGATCCTCAAGTGGGTCACCGCGAAGCGCGGAACCGTCACGGAGGATGTCAACGAAACTGTGCGGGAGATTTCTTCCGACGGTGGCACGGCCCTCGTCGTGGCCGAAGAGAAGGCCGGGGCCCGCCGCGTGCTCGGCAGCCTGCACCTCAAGGATGTCATCAAGGAAGGCATGACGGAGCGCTTCGCGCACCTTCGCAAGATGGGCATTCGCACCGTCATGATTACGGGCGACAACGAGCTGACGGCGCGTGCGATCGCGAAAGAGGCCGGCGTTGACGACTATCTCGCGGGTGCAAAGCCCGAGGATAAGCTCGCGCTGATCCGCAGTGAGCAGCGCGGCGGCAACATGGTCGCGATGACGGGTGACGGCACGAATGACGCTCCGGCGCTTGCGCAGGCCGACGTCGGCGTGGCCATGAATACGGGCACGCAGGCCGCGAAGGAAGCGAGCAACATGGTCGATCTCGATTCGGATCCGACCAAGCTCATCGAGATTGTCGAGATCGGCAAGCAGCTTCTCATCACGCGCGGTGCTCTCACGACGTTCTCGATCGCGAACGACGTCGCGAAGTATTTCGCGATCGTTCCCGCGATGTTCGTGAGCGTGTTCCCCGGCCTCGATCTGCTCAACGTCATGCGCCTGAGTTCACCCGAGTCGGCGATCCTCTCGGCCGTGATCTTCAACGCGCTCATCATCGTTGCGCTCATTCCTCTCGCGCTCAAGGGCGTGAAGTATCGGCCGGGTTCTGCAAACCAGCTCCTCGGCCGCAACCTGCTCATCTATGGCCTGGGCGGATTCATCGTTCCTTTCATCGGGATCAAGCTCATCGACCTCGTCGTGAGCATCATTCCCGGGCTCTAACCATGAGGGCCGAGCCGCGAGGGCGCCGCTTCTCGTGACCTCTCCGGCTCGGCCCCACCACCACTGTCGTTTTTCTCTCGATTGGAAAACTCATGAACTCGACACTCTCGGGCATCGTCTCCGCCATGTGGCGCTCCACGCGCGTCCTTCTTGCCCTTCTCGTTGTGCTTGGCCTGTTTTATCCGGCGGCCGTATGGGTCGCCGGCCGGGCGTTCGCTCACAATGCCGACGGTTCCATGATGAGCCTCGATGGCCGCACCGTCGGGTCGTCCCTGATCGCTCAGGACACGTCGAAGGATCCCGCCCTGTTCCACCCCCGGATGTCGGCGGGCAACTACGACGGTTTGGCTTCGGGCGGCTCGAACTTGAGCCCTGTCGGTGAGGAGATCACCGCGCAGATCGCTGAGCAGCGCGCCCTTATCGCCCGCGAGAACGGCGTTGATGAGGCCGTTGTCCCCGCGGATGCGGTGACCGCGAGTAGTTCCGGTCTCGACCCGCACATCAGCCCGGAGTATGCTCGTATCCAGATCGAACGAGTGGCGAAGAACTCGGGGCTTTCGCGGTCAGCTGTTGAACAGCTCGTCAAGAAGCACACCCAGGGGCGAACCCTCGGCTTTGCAGGTGAAGAGGTCGTCAACGTCAATGACCTGAACCTCGACCTGCTTGCGGCGAAGGACTGACATGAACACGGTGCGCGGTGTACTCAAGGTGTATCTGGGGGCTGCCCCCGGCGTAGGTAAGACCTGCGCGATGCTCGAGGAGGCCCACGACCGCCTGAAGGGCGGGGAGGACGTCGTCGTGGGCGTCGTTGAAACCCACGGGCGTTCGGGGACCGCCGCGAGGCTTGAGGGGCTGCCGGTGATTCCGCCTCGGCGGGTGAGCTATCGCGGCTCGACGTATGACGAGCTTGATGTTCCGGCGATTATCGAGCGTAAGCCCGACGTCGTTCTCGTGGACGAGCTCGCTCATACCGTGCACGGCGAGGATACGACGGCGAAGCGCTGGCAGGATGTGCACCGTTTGCTCGATGCGGGCATCAACGTCATCTCA
Source organism: Pauljensenia sp. C0254C2 (assembly GCF_056583835.1). Taxonomy (NCBI): domain Bacteria; kingdom Bacillati; phylum Actinomycetota; class Actinomycetes; order Actinomycetales; family Actinomycetaceae; genus Pauljensenia; species Pauljensenia sp. C0254C2. The sequence continues at coordinate 41,871 of NZ_JBWPJO010000015.1, read as the reverse complement.
ACCGTGAACATTCAGCACCTCGAGTCCCTCAACGACGTGGTCACGAACATTACGGGCCACGTGCAAAACGAGACGATTCCCGATCCGGTCCTGCGCGAAGCGGAGGAGGTCGAGCTGATCGACCTGAGCCCCGATGCGCTGCGCGTGCGGCTGCGGCAGGGGCAGGTGTACGGGCCCGCGACCGTGGATGCGGCGCTCAGCAAGTTTTTCCGCAAGGGGAACCTCACGGCGCTTCGCGAGCTCGCGCTTTTGTGGCTCGCCGATCAGGTCGACGATGGTCTCGAGAAGTACCGCAGCGAGGAAGGCATCAAGGAGCCGTGGGCGGCGCGCGAGAGGATCCTCGTGGCCGTGGGCGGCGGCCAGAAGACTGCCGCCCTCATTCGCCGTGGCCGCCGCATCGCCGGGCGGATCGCCGGCCGCGAGCTCCTCGTCGTTCACGTCCTCGCGGCGGATGGCCCGCCGCGCATGTCGCCCGAGCAGATGAGCGAAGCGCGTTCCCTCACCGAATCTCTCGGCGGCTCGTGGCACGTGCTTTCGGGCGATGACGTCCCGCGCACGCTCCTCGATTTCGCCACGACCGTGAACGCGAGCCAGCTCGTTGTGGGAGCTTCGCGTCAGGGCTTCGCGCAGCGGCTGCTCATGCGGTCCACGAGCGCCACGATTATCGACGGTGCCGGCGACATCGACGTGCACATCGTCGCCGTAGACCCGCCCGCCACGCACTGGTCGGCTCCTGCGCCGTCCACGAGCCTCTCCCCCGCGCGGCTCGCGACAGGCTGGGTACTCGCGACCATTCTCACGATCGTCGTCACCCTCGCGAACCTCGCGCTCGGCGATCCCACGGCGCACCTGCCCACGGCGATTATGAGCTTCGTGCTCGCGTCCGTCGTCGTCGCCCTCGTGGGTGGCCTGTGGCCGGCTCTCGCGACGGCCATCGGCGGCGCGCTATTGCTCAACTGGTTTTTCACCGCGCCCACGCACACGCTGTCCATCACGGAACCGAAGAACATCTTCCTGCTCATCGTGTTCGTGCTCGTCGCGGTCCTCGTCGCCCAGGTCGTCGACGGCGCTGTGAGCCGCCAGCGCGAGTCCCAGGAGGCGCGCCGGCACGCGCAGCTCATGACGGAGCTTGCCCGCTCCGTGATCCGCGACGGGATCGGCATTCAGGAGATCCTCGAGCAGATCGCCACAACGTTCGGCCAGGATGGCGTCGCCCTCGCCACCGTCGAGGGCACGACGCTCGTGCCCGACTACGAAGTGGGCATCCGGATCGAATCGGTCACGCTCGCCGACGAAGCCTTTTCGCTCGACGACCAGCACGTTCTCGCCCTCGTTGGCCGCCCGCTCACGTCGAGTGAGCAGCAGCTCCTCGAAGCCTATTCGGGCCGGCTCGTGAGCCTCATGACCCAGGAGCAGCTCAACCGGACCCGCACGCAGGCCCGGCAGCTCGAGGCCGCGAACTCCGTGCGTACGGCGCTTTTGACGGCCGTCTCGCACGACTTGCGCACCCCGCTCGCGACGATTAAAACGGCCGTCTCCGGTCTCCTCCTCGACGACGTTGATCTTCCCCGCGACGCACAGGTGGAGCTTCTGCGCACGATCGAATCGTCCTCGGACAGGCTGGATCGGATCGTCGCGGACCTCCTGGATATGTCGCGCATCCACACGAATAAGCTCAAGGTTAAGGCAGTCACCATCGGACCCGCCGAACTGGTTGCCCAAACCCTCCGCCACATGGACCCCTCCCTCGTGCCGCCTTCGCTCGACGAGCGCGTCCCGCGCGAACTGCCGGCAATCACGACGGATGCGGCGCTCATGGAACGCGTGCTCGAGAACCTCATCAGCAACGCCGCCAAACACACCGACTCGGGGGTCACGATCGACGCGACACAGGATGGCGAGCGTATCCTCATTCGCGTGATCGATTACGGACCCGGCCTCACCGAGGAGAGCAAGGTGCGCCTGTTCACGCCCTTCACGCGCTTCGGTGACACGACGAACAGCCACGGGCTTGGCCTCGGCGCCGCGGTTGCGCGCGGGCTCGCGGAAGGCGTGGGCGGCACGCTCACCGCCGACGATACTCCAGGAGGTGGGCTCACAATGGTGTTGTCACTGCCGCTCACGATCACCCCAGCCACCACCGACAGTGTGCCCACCCCCGCACACGAGACCACCACCGTTGGGAGCGCGTCATGATTCTCATCGTCGAGGACGATCCGGCACTGGCCAGGGCCATGACCGTTAACCTCACGGCCCGCAAATACCAGGTGCTCACGGCAACGACCGGGGAGGAGGCGCTCGTCATGGCCGCCGACAACCCGATCGAGGCCGTCCTCCTCGACCTCGGCCTGCCGCACATGAGCGGCCTCGACGTCATCGACGGGATCCGCGGCTGGTCAGACGTCCCGATCATCGTCGTGACCGCCCGCCACGAAACCTACACGAAGATCGAGGCGCTCGATCGCGGCGCCGACGACTACGTGACCAAGCCCTTCGCGCTCGGGGAGCTCCTTGCGCGTTTGCGCGCCAACCTCAGGCGGCGAACGTCGGGCTCCCCCTCCCCCGTCGTGACCACCACCGACGGTCGCCTCACGATCGACCTCGCCGCAAAAACCGCGACCGTCAACGGCACGCCCGTGCGCCTAACCCCGCACGAGTGGGGCATCGTGAGCTACCTCGTGAACCACCCCAATCAGCTCGTGCGCAAGGACGAACTGCTCGAGAACGTGTGGGGCCCCGAATACACGAACGGGGCCGGCTACGTGCGCGTCTACATGTCGCAGATCCGCCAGAAACTCGAGGAGGATTCCTCCGCCCCGCGCTACTTCCTCACCGAGCCGGGCCTCGGCCACCGCTTCGTGCTTGGCAGCTAGCGTCAACGCGGTGAGTAGCTCGCGACCAGTCGCGCACACATCGCGCTATAAAGCGTTGCTCACAGGCTGGCTCCGAGTCTTGAGGTCTTCCCACGAATCGGAATCAGCAATGTCATCTTCATACGCGATGAGATAGCCCCATCGCTGGCCTTCGAAGGCATCCTCGGCGACCAATCGACGGACGAGCGATTCCGCAGCCTTGCGCTTTTGCTTGCACAACCGCGTCTTCTCATCCCTTCTCGGATTTACCCTCGATGATCCAGTGGACACCATCGGTGTCAAGGGCAACGAAGTCCGGGAAGTAGCGATCCTTCGGGTTGTAGTAGACGAATGCACCTGCGTGTGGGTGCAGGCGATGCCACCACACAATGCTTGAGGAGGTGTTCAGGAGCTTCGCCAACACGTACTTTCCGCTGTAAGAGTCGAATGATTCAGACTCCATTAGGGACTTGAACCAGCCACCATAGGTGCGGCGCACCACGAAATCGGCGCGGCCCTCAACCTGATCGTGGATCGTTTCTCCGATCGGCAGGCTGTGGTCCTCGATCCGCATCACCTTTGGATAGACCTTAGGCACCTCACGAGTAGACCGCAGAACCTGGTGCACGTACCCCTGAATGAGCTGTTGAAGTTGATTTTGTGCCGAGTCCAAGGTATCTGCCCTGCCGGTGACTGGACGCGGTAGGTGGCGGCGTTGACCGTCAGTGTCATCGCCCCGGTGCCTTTGATCGTGATGATCGGTACCGCGTCGAGCAGTCCGGGGTTGGTGACCTGCCCAGAGGCGGTGAGCGTGTGGGCGATCAGCTCGGAATCGAGGTAGCTAAACGGCTCGCACACCTGGTGTGCCTCGAAGAATCCCCACGACGACATGTCCGTGCGCAGCGGGCTGATGGAGGGGGACTTGACCTTGTGTAACGCACCGGGCTGGTTGGACAGGTGAATGGTTACCGCTGCGATGGAATCTTTCTTCGCTCTTGTACAAAAGAACGTTCTTGATCGTGGCTCTTGGAACAGGCGCCGTGAATTATCTGCCGCGATCACTCACTGGATTGAACGGACATATCACAGGAAAAGACGGCAACGAGCACTGGGTAAATTGACACCAATCGAATACGAAACAATCATGGAATCAGCCGCATCCCTTGCGGCCTAAAAATCAGAAGGAAAACTGTCAACCAAACCCTCAGCAGACCCAAAAGACAGCGTTGGATGTGACTTTCAGGCCAGGTCAAACGTAGTGCTTTGATGATGCCTGCCCCGCCATCGGTTACCACTACCGTCGGGGCTGGTAGCCGGTTCATTAATGCTTGGTAGGCGGCAGAGTTTTCCCGTTGGCACCACTGCCAAGCGATAATCTTTTCCCCGTTGGTAGCGGTGATTAGACACCAGCCGTAGGCAAGATAGATTCCATCAAGTAGCACCTGATCGTAGACCTCGCCAGTGACCGATGGCTTGGGCACCTCGACTTGCCAACACCAGGCGCATTTAGTGGCAAAAGAGGTTTTAGCTACCCCGAGTTGGCTAACCGAATAGCCTTCTAGCAGCCATTTTATAAACAGGTCTGCTTGGGCTCTAGCGCTCATATCAGGACGTGATTTAACTGCCGAGGACCCGCAGGCCAGGCAACGCCACCTAGTTCGCCTAGAGCTAGTCTTACCGTTCTTTACAAGCCTTTGTCCGCATACACCACAAACCGGTCGATTACAAGCACTCTTCACACAATATGCTCTCAAAGCATATTCAAACCGTCATAACCCTTGATCAAACCCCAAAAAAATAACGAATTTATACACACAATTCAGGTATTAACCCGGAAATGACTTGGTGGATCTTTTAGCCCCACTTTCGCAAGCCGACATCGATACCGCCAAAATCAACCAATTGTTGAACGAACTTAAACAAGCAGCGGACAAATGCGCCCAGGTGCCCCCGGCGGCACTTCCGTCATTCCCCCAGTGCCAGTTGCTTACTGAACTAGCGAACAAACAGGGCATCACCCTGCAGCAGCTGTCCGAAAATATCACCAAGGGTCAAGGCCTGCTGACGATCGCGGACAAACTTTCCCAGGCTGATCCACAAGAAATGAAGGCGAAGCTGAACGCAGCAGATCAAGGAGTTAAGGAACTTAGCCGGCAAACCGCCCTTACCCCACAGGCTCGACCGGAAAGCAAAAACCGACTCTAAGAGATGGCACTTATGCCTTGGCGAACGGATTAGACCAGGCGCAACGGGGGGTTCAGAAACTTTCTGCCGGAGCCTCTACCCTAGATAAAAATTCCGGACAGTTACGCACGGGGGCTAATGCTCTCAGCGGCGGCCTTGATTCGCTTTCCCAGGGTGCGGGCAAAGCCTCCGAGGGTGGAAAACAGTTAGCGGGAGGAATCGACAAGTTAACCACCGGTGCTTCCAGCCTAGAAGATGGACTACGTGATGGCGCTGAGCAGGTTCCCACTGTAGATAAGGGACAGGCGAAAAAAGTTTCGAAGGCCGCTAGTGGGGTCGCGGACGTGCAATCGGTACGCCAAAATCCGGTTCACGATAACGGTGCCGGATTCGCCCCCTTCTTCATGGCGCTATGTTTGTGGATCGGCGGGATTGCTATCTTCTTGATTTTCCCCGCCCTGGCTTTGCGGCGTCACCCCGAAGAGAGCTTCTGGAGATGTGGTTTCCGGTCTATGGCTATCGGGGCGCTCTTTGGCGCTCTGCAAGCAGTTACTGTAGTAACTGGGCTGCAACTGTTCCTAAAGCTAGATGCCCAAAACTTCGGGGCCTTAGTCTTGATAGCGGTACTGGCTTCTATCGGATACGTGGCAGTGAACCAGGCTTGCGTAGCCGCCCTCGGATATCGAGGACGCGCCCTTTCGGTAATCCTGCTCTGCCTGCAAATCACCTCTACCGGAGCTACCTTCCCGGTAGAAACCGCCCCTAGGTTCTTCCAGTTCCTCAGCCCGCTGCTCCCCATGACCCATGTGGCGCGCACTATTCGCGCGGCGATTGCGGGCGGAGAACTGCACTTAGGTAAGGCGCTAGTGGTATTGGCAATCTGGACGCTACTGTCCTGGGTGGCAACTCTTATTTCAGCGGCACGCCGCAAAGGTCAGCGCCCCATGCCCTATGATCCGGCACTGACTTTTAAGAAGGTTCCTTCGGTGTCTTCGCCCTTGGGGGCAAACTCTGCCAATAACGTTGAGGACTTTGACCAAAGCACCCGCCAAGCCAAAGAAAACCTGCCTAGCTGATTGTGCCGGGGAGCGTAGGTATTAAGCGGGACAAAAGATCGGTTCCTGTAAAACTTGCCCACCCCACCATTATGCACGGGAATAAGTTTTATCCGAGTCGGCTAGGCGGGCGTTAAATCCGAAAAAGACGCTGTCTTTTTCGGATTTTGGGCAGGAGGAAAAACTTATTCCCGTGCTGGACGGAGTGGGAGGTGCCCGGTGTGCGCCTGGCTACATGACTTTCGTTTTTTCGACCTCTTTGGCAATATCGTGGATCCGCCCGGCAATCGTATGCCGTAATACCAGACCGAGCACTAAGTTCGGAATCACAAACACCAGGATCATCTCCAGGTTATAGGCAAAATCCCCTGCATAAATCCCGGCGATAGCTGAACGCATCAAATTAATCGCATAGGTGGCGGGCAGCCAGGGACTGATGTTTTGGAACCATTGCGGCAATAGTTCCAACGGATAAGCTCCACCAGCGGCAGAAATCTGTAGCACCAGTAACAACACTGCTAAGGCTTTACCCGCATTAGCCAGTGCCATCACCAGCGTATAAACGATAACGGTAAAGACGGTGGAAATAACCCAGCCTGCCAAAATCAGCAGGAAGGGATGGGCTGGTTCAATCTCCACAAACACAATCAGCCCGACCATCAGCAATGTGGATTGTGCCATCCCAATTACCCAGAACATAAAGTAACGCCCCAGATACTCTTGCGCCCCGGTAAATATAGACTTTTTTTCTGCGGCTTTCGCGGCTGTTTTCGCATCGGGAGTAGGTGCGGTTTCACTTGCCTTCGTTTCCGCCCCTTCCGACCGGGACAATTCCTCTGCATTCGCATCCGCACCGGCGACTGCATCAGGATCTTTCCGGACTCCCCTGCTGGCCAGATAGCGTTTAGCCACATTCTCAGAAACATCAGTGCGCAGGAAAACCCCCGCCAGGAGCGCCCCCACCCATAGAGCGATAACGGTGAAAAGCGGAGTCATCCCCACCCCAAAGGTGGCGACTGGGAACACCGCATTGCGTTTTACCGCTATCGGGGACGAAATTAGTCGGGCAAAATCTTTGGGGTCAGCTCCTAACGTGGTGACGATTTTTTTCAAGTCCCCTTGCGACTGGGCAGACGAAATCTGTTCCCGAGCCTGATCCAAGCGGCGGGCTCCCTCACGCATCTTTGTCGCGGTATTGTCCAGGCTATTTTGAGCCCGACGCATACTCGCTATCATCCCGCCCGCACTTTCCGACAGATCGGTTTGCACCGCCTGCAGATAGGAGCGGAAAATCTTCACATTTTTCCCGGCAGAATCCAGGTTCTTACGCAGGCTCTCAATTCTTGGCTGTAAGTTTTTCTCAAAATTGGATCGAGCGGTGGCAATAGCCTGTTGCGCGTCTGCTATGGCTTGGCGGGCTTTCTCTCTCAGGTCAGAATCGAGGGTTACTCCCCTGCGTAGGTCAGATGCAATACTGCCCAGTCGCTCGGACAAGGTTTGTTGGCGAGCTATCGCCGCGTCCAGCTCGGACAGCAATCGGTCAACGGCTGGATCCTTCCCTTCTAAATCCGCCCCGTCCGGTCCCAGTGCCTGCTCGAGTGCGTCCCGTGTTTGTTGGAAGCCAGCGATTTGTTTATCCAACAAAGTTTTCAGCTGTTCGACTGTGTCCGCACTGCTCTGGCTGGTGCTATTGGCCGAATTCAGCAACTCGTCTAACTGCTTTTGCAGATCGGAGATATTGCCTTCTGCCAGTCTCACAGCATCGTCGAGCCTAGAGGATACGGATGCGAGGGGATTGGTTGTTCCGCCGGCACCTTTTTTCCCGGAATCAAATGTGGAGTCAACAGCCTCCTCAAAGGAATCCTGCACCCCTGCAGCCAGCTGTTTTGCTCCGGTGGCGAGTGGCACCGCCGAACCTATCAAGGTAGACAGAGAACTAACGGTGTTCGCCCCGGAATTCAGTTCTGCAGAGAGGGTTTGGAGGTGGTTGCTCAGCCGATCCAGAGCTGCCTGAGTATCAGCATGCTCTAAATAAGAGGACACGTCCTCAGCGATAGCCACGGTGGCTTCTGCCAAGGTTTGCGAAAATACCGTGTTGATCTGCGCGGTGACTCCCTGGGCGCCTTGCGTGGTGAGATTGGCTGAGAGCGGGTTCTTCTTTTCATTGGTGTACAGCGTGATATTTGCCGGGGCTGCTCCGCCGGCATAGAAGGTAAACATGGACTTTGAAAAATCCGCCGGTAACACAATTGTCGCGTAATATTCCCCCGAGCGCGCACCCTCCAAAGCCTGATCTTTACTGGTTATTACCCAATCAAACTGGTCGTTTACTGCCAGTTCCTTAAGTACCGTGTTTCCCACATTTACTTTGACGTTCAGTATTTTGCTGGTGTAACCGTCGTCGGTGTTAGCCACAGCAATCTTCAGCTGTCCCGAATTTGAGAAGGGATCCCAAGTAGCCAACACGTTGAACCAGGTGAAGAACATGGGCACGACAATCAACAGGACCAGGGAAATCCGAACCATAATGCTGCTGCGAATCTGACGGAAATCGTCTCGGATGATGAAAAGTACTTCGTTCATCGCGTCTCCTCGCTGGTTGCGGAGGCATCGGATTCGCCAGCCGACTGCTCAGAACTATCATCCGCAGCGTCTACCCGCACAGACGCGCTAATGAGGCGACGTTTACTGCGACTGCGGTAATGTTCGCTGCTCAGGTTCTCCGACCGATTTGCGGTTTTGATAGCATTCGCGTCTCGCTGGCGGGCTAGACTCTCGAAAAGTTCATCTTCCGTCAGATGCGACAGTCCCTCGGCTCGTTCGATTGAGCTCTTTAGTACAACTACGCCAACCAGAGTCCCCATGATGGCCACTCCCCAAACCGCTACTAATCCCAGGAGCACGGGTTTACTGGCGGAGGTGAGCCAGGAAGTCATCCCGAGCACAACCAGTACCAAAATCCCCACGCTACTCAGTCCCTTAATCAAAGCGGGATAGCGGGCATTGAACTCTTCTTGACGTCGCCGGATACGGGTGGAAAATTCTTTTCGGTTCGCCAGCAGCGCAATGATGTTACTCAAGCGGTAACCCCGACTTTGTAGCTGAACGTCTTCATTCACGACCAGTTCAGTGCGAGCCAAATCATCGTAGAACAGCTGGGTGAAGTAACCGAAACGACGCCTCCCCACAAACCCTAGAAGGAACATGGTGACGCTCATGAGCAATAGAACCGCCATAACATGCCAGAATCGCCCGTGATAGAACCCGCCGATAGTCTCTCGGATCGCGTTGATGCCGTAAGAAAACGGGAGCATCGGGGAAAGCTGGCGGAAGAATCTGGGCATGAGCTCGATCGGATAAATGCCCGAGGCACCGGGAATCTGCAACACCACCAGCAAGATTGCCAGGGCTCGTCCCACGTGACTGAACGCGGCTGCTAAAGCATAGATAATTGCCAAATAACACGGGCCGATCAGCATAGAGGTAGCAATGAAAGCGGGAGCGTTGGCGGCTTTCACTCCCAGCAGCAAACTGCCTACGCTGACAATTAACCCCTGCCCTATGGACAGCACCCCGGAGAGCATGAAGCGCCCCAGATAAGCCGAGCGCAAACTCAACCAGTCAAAGCCTTCTTTATCGACTTCTACCCGGAAAATTATGACCAGGATGAGCGCACCAATCCACAGGGACAGATTGAGGAACATAGCCGCCATTCCCGAACCATATGAGTTGATGGGAAAGAGGGGCTTCTGGTCGAATTTTACTGGTGAGGTTAAGTAGCGTCCGATATTGGTCGGATCGAGCCCAATGACTGTTTTCAAAGTTCCCGTCCGAAGCGCGGTAGCCAGAGTCGCCACATCGTTTTGCGCCCCGCTAGCCGTATTGGACAGCAGGTTCAGGTCGTCCTGCACCTGATCAAGCACCTTTTGGGTGTCCCCAATCTGGTCATCGATTCCGCGGGTAAGCGTAGAAATTTCTTTAAGGGAAATCCGCGCGGTACTCACCGCGGAGTTGATGGCTCCCAGCTGCGCCGACAGCTGCGTTACCTGGGAGTTTAACTGAGATGCGGTTCGAGTGGACTCTTCCCGCAGACCAGTGGCGCCGTGTTGCGCGTCCGTCAGAGCCTGATTAAAGGATTTCATCAGTGCCTGCAAATCCTTGCTAGCCTTGGTGGCATCCGCCCCGGTTTTCCCGACCTTGTCGAGCAAATCCTGCATCTCGTTCAGCTGAGATTTCAACTCTGCAGCGAGCTCTTGTGTCTGCGGGAATCTTTCTAAAATCGCAATCTGCTCACGCATTTTCTCTATCGAGGTATTCGCTCTTTTAATTCCGGATTGCAGCTGCGAGTCTATTTCGGTAAGTTTATTTGTCGCATTGGAGACCGCCGAATCCGCCGCCGCCGAGGATTCATTGAGTGCTTTTTGGGCGTTAATACTGGCTTGTCCCGCCTGAGCAGCAAACTCGGAAGCATCAGAGACGACCGTCCCTAAAATTCCTTGCGCATCACTTAAAGCCGCGGAAACATCAGCCAATGCCGGGTCAGCTGCAGCCAGCGTAGCCCGGACTTTTTTCATAGTCTGTAAGGAACCCGTCACAGACGCACTGGCGGAATCCAAGGTGTCTTGCGCATCGACCAGATCCCGGTTAATACCGCTCAAGGCATCTAAAGCACTGCCCTCAGCACCAGCAATATTTGCGTCGATCTCTAGGGCACCGTCGCGCAAAGCTTGCGCAATGGCCTCGCCTACCTTGCCCCGGAAAGTTGAGGTGATTTGAATATCGAGTTCATTTGCTCCCGCACCGGTAATTTTGGGGGCAATGGCGCCTTTCTTTTCATTCACGTTGTATTCGATGGTCGGCTGATGGAGCTGGCCGCTGAAAATATCAACTAAATCTTTACTAAAGGTCTTAGGGATGACAAAAGTCGCATAAACTTCCCCGGTTCTGATTTTGTGATTGGCTGTGGCTTGATCAGTAAACTGCCAGCCCAGCTGCTTATTCTCTGACAATTTGTCGACTACCAGGTTGCCAACATTTAGCTGACCAGTTAGTGCGGATTCCGTTCCCACATCGTTGTTCACTACCGCTATGGGTAGGTTTTCCGTCGCGTTGTAGGGGTTCCAAAAGGCCAAAATATTCAGCCAAGTGTACAGGGCTGGGGTGACCAAGATACCGATGACCATAATCAGGGATCGCGGAACCGCAAAAATCCGCTTTACGTCGCGAGCAAACACCCGGCAGCTATCTTTCACCCTGCCATAATAGCCTTGTGTTCAGATTCTGCAATTTCGCTCTATATCCCATTCAAAATCCCACGCGGAGGAATCCTAGTTTGCGAAAGTTTTACGCGTTCATCGCGGGATTTAGGTCAGGCAGACCCGCTCTAATTACATCCCTAAGAACTCTTTGACCTTTGGGAGTTCCCCTCGCATCTGTTCGTATCCGGCGGCGAAGCTTTCTTCCAGTTTCTCGGGATTATCTTCAAAATTCGCCACCCCCATATGCTGCGGATAAAACACATAAGCCTTTCCCTCGGACTCCAAACGGTCTAGTTCGGCTCGGGTTCGGTTGTAATTTATAGGGCGTTCAATAAGACTCTGAGCTGCCTGCGGGTACCGCTCTAGCAAGCAGCGGTACGCCAAATCAGGTAGGCGATTTTCTTTCACGTATTCCCGCGGTCGGGTCAATAGAACCAGGAACTTTTCGTAACCATCTGCCTGCGCCACGTCCAAAGGAATTCCGCCAGAGCGTCCTATTGCTCCGTCCATGCACGCCTCACCTGCAATATAAGTGACTGGTGTAGCTATAGGCATGGATCCCGAAGCCTTGCATACGTGGGTTAGTTTTTGCTCCGAATCCACCTGAATCTGTGAAAAATATATTTCTTCTCCGCGCTGCGCGTTATATACACCTATCCGCCATTCGGCTGGATTTGCTACGAAACGCGCATAGTCCAGCTCGAGCATCCCCCCAGGCTCGGTCATGTCGTAGTAAATGTGGTAAGTGTCGAAAATCCCCCTACCTTTTAGCGCGCAGGTGGATTATTACGAGCACTACATCAAAAATCACGACGGCTGGCAATACGTCGACATCTACACCGATGAAGGAATCTCTGGCACTTCCACGAAACACCGCGAGGGATTCAACCGCATGATCGCCGACGCCTTAGCTGGTCGCATCGACATGATCGTCACCAAGTCCGTGAGCTGTTTCGCCCGTAATACCGTCGATTCTTTGACAACCGTGAGGAAATTGAAGGATAAGGGTGTGGAGGTGTTTTTCGAGAAAGAAAACATCTGGACACTCGACTCCAAAGGCGAACTACTCATCACCATCATGTCGAGCCTTGCCCAAGAAGAATCCAGATCTATCTCCGAGAACGTCACGTGGGGTCACAGGAAGCGTTTCCAAGACGGTAAAGTTTATATGCCCTACGGTAACTTCCTCGGATACAATCGCGGCCCAGACGGCAAGCCCGTAATCAACCCTGAGCAAGCCCAAATCGTGCGCCGCATCTACCGCCAATACCTCGAAGGCATGAGCATCCCCCAAATAGCGACATCATTGGAAGCGGATGGGATTCCCACACCGATGCGGCGGGCAAAATGGAGCCACACCACCATCCACTCCATCCTCACCAACGAGAAATACAAAGGCGATGCACTCTTGCAAAAGCGTTTCACCGTAGATTTCCTCACCAAGCAGCGCAAAACCAACGAAGGTGAAGTCCCACAATATTACGTGACCGGATCTCGCCCAGCCATCATCGATCCTGAAACCTGGGAACTCGTGCGCTACGAGCTAGCAAAAAACACGAACCAAGGCCGGCGCGAGCGTGCCTTCACCGGTATGGTCTACTGCGCTCACTGCGGCGCAGCCTACGGCAGTAAGACCTGGCATTCCACTGATAAATATCGGACTATCGTCTGGCAATGCAACCAGAAATTCGCAGTTCCTCACCCAAAGAAAATGCCCGTACTACGCGATAGTCAGTTGCAGACAATCTTCCAAACAACACTCGCCAAGCTCATCAAAAGCCAGCAACTCATCGACTGGGACTACCTGATTACCACCACATCAGACACCACCGCTTTAGAAGAACAAGCCTTACAGCAAGCAAGTGAAATCGAGGTAACTACCAGGCTCATCAACCAAGCCATCACCCGCAACGCTCATCACTCCCAAAATCAAGACGACTACCAAGAGCGCTTCACCCAGCTCAAAGCCCGCCAACGTGAAGCCATTACCGCCTACGAAACAACTCAGGTAGAAATTGAGCGCCGCCACGGTATCAAAGCCAAACTCACCAGGTTTAAGAAAACCATCCAAAACGCCACCCTCAGCCAAGACTTTGATCGAGCAACCCTGCGTGCTCTTTGCCAGCACATCCAGATCACACCATCGGGCAAGGCGAGCGTAATCTTTGCTGACGGCACCAAAATAAAAATCCCAGCAGACAGCTATTAGAGCCACGCAAAACAAAAGGGCTGACCACCACTCAGGTAGTCAGCCCTATTTTTATGCCCGCGAGCAGGACTTTTAGATTTTGCGCGCGTTTTCAAATTTTGCGCGCACCTTTGCGCAAAACTCTAGTTTTGCGCAATTGTATCAATTCAGTGTGCTCGTGGTGGAGCTAAGGGGATTCGAACCCCTGACCTCTTCCATGCCATGGAAGCGCGCTACCAACTGCGCCATAGCCCCAAATGGGTGTCACCAAAGGCGACCTGTTCACTATAGCGAATCAGGACGCCATCGCACAATTCACACGATGTGCAGGTGATCACGCCCCGATTGCCTGCTCGCTCCACCCCACATTGTGCGCAGCCAGCTGCCAGCCACCGTGCTTGCGATCGGGAACAAGCTCCGACCAGTGGCAATTATCCAAGCCCCGCAAACCGCGGAAAGTGCCCGCATCCAGACCGAGCAGCGTTGTCAAGCCTCGGGAGATCGCCGACCCGTGCGCCACGACAATCAGCACGTCACCCTCGTCCATGCCCTGCGACACGTCGGCAACGCCTGCAGCAAAACGCTCCCCCACCTCGCCGGACGGCTCGATACCCGCACCCGCAGACTCACCGGTAGCGGACCACTGGTCGAAAAACACCGGCATTAAAGAACGGATCTGCTCAATCGTCGCACCCTCAAAACGTCCATACGAGCGCTCGATGAAGCGCTTATCAGCATGAACACCGTCAACCGTCGTCCCGCGCTGACGCAGCGCCGCCGCGACGATCTGGGCAGTTTCAGCCGCCCGCCCCAACGGTGAGCTGGCCACCACCACACGTGCGACGGAATAGGTGGCGGCAGCCGAAATTCCCACACCGGCAGGCGCACTGGTCACGCGCTGAGCAAGCACACCGGCTGCACGCCTGGCCTGCTCGCGACCATACTCATTCAACGGCACATCGGACATGCCCTGGAAACGCCGAGCCACATTGTGGTCGGTCTGTCCGTGACGCATACACACGATACGGGCAGGTGACATGGCACAGTTCCTTGAATCCGACGCCCTTACGCGCCGAGCGCTTCCAGGTCCCGGTCCGCGTCAAGCTCAGTAATCGGCTGGTCAGCCCACAAGGACTCCAATGCGTAATACTCGCGGTCCTCATCGGTCAGGACGTGGATCACAACATCCGCGTAGTCAATCAGAACCCAGCGCCCCTCGGTACGCCCCTCAATGCGCTCGGGGTGAAGACCCAGCCGAGCTGCCAGCTCATCCATGATGTTCTCTGCAATGGCACTGACCTGGCGCGCAGATGAAGCCGAACAGATCATAAAGGCTTCGGACAGCGGCATACGTGCGCGCACGTCAATCATTTTCATGTCGGAGGCAAGTTTGTCAGACGCGGCCTGAGCCGCAACGGCGATAAGTTGGCTTGTGTGACTGCTGACTGTCACAAACACTCCCTACTGTTGGTGAACTCCCCTGACACCTCCAGTGTGCCACGACTACTGCTCGTATGGGTCATCAATCCCAGTTTGTGGCGCAGATGTATCCCGATACAGCCCATACTTCGCGATGTACTGCACCACGCCGTCAGGCACCAGGTACCACACAGGTTTGCCCTGGTTCACGCGATTACGGCAGTCAGTCGACGAGATCGCCATAGCGGGCACCTCAAGCAGGCGAATATTCGAATGCGGCGTCAACGGCTTCTTCAGCTCATGTCCAGGTCGCGTCACGCCGACGAACTGCGCCATCTCAAAGAGCTTGTCGGAATCCCGCCACTCAGCAATACGTTCGAGGGCGTCCGCACCGGTGATGAAGTAATAATCCGCATCTGGATCCTGGTTCTTCAGATCAGTGAGGGTATCGATTGTGTACGTGATCTTTCCACGATCAATGTCCACGCGGGACACTCCGAAACGCGGGTTCGAAGCTGTAGCGATCACCGTCATCAGATAGCGATGCTCAGCCGGAGTGACGCGCCGCCCCTTCTTGAAGGGCTGAACGGCGGTCGGCACGAAGATCACCTCATCGAGGTCGAATTCGCTCATCACTTCAGAAGCTGCCACGAGGTGGCCGTGGTGAATTGGGTCGAATGTTCCGCCCATGATACCTACGCGTCGTCGCTGTGTCACAAAGATCCCCTTTAAGTAAATCCCAGACCGGTGAGTTCACACTAGCCCAAGCCTCGGCTGCGCAGACGCATTCCGGTCACATGTCATGAACGGATATGCCCATCACCCTCGATAATCCACATCGTGCTGGTCAGCTCCTCCAGGCCCATCGGGCCGCGGGCGTGAAGTTTCTGCGTGGAGATCCCGATCTCAGCGCCCAGTCCCAGCTGGCCGCCATCAGTGAAACGAGTCGACGCGTTCACGGCGATCGCCGCAGCATCCACCTCGCGGCTAAAACGGTTCGCCGCAGCCAGCGAACGCGTGCAGATGGCCTCAGTATGTCCGGTCGAATACGTTCTGATGTGCTCGATCGCCTGATCCAGATCATCCACCACGCGCACGGCCAGATCCATCGACAAGTACTCGCGCGCCCAGTCCTCCTCTGTTGCTTCCTCCAGCATCGCCGAGTCAATCGATGGGTCGGATGCGTACTGCAGCGTCTGTGCATCGCCGTGGATGCGCACGCCCGCAGTCGTCAGGCGCAACAAGGCACTGGCCAGGAACTTTTCAGCGACCGCGCGGTGCACCAGCAATGTTTCGGCCGCATTGCACACACCCACGCGCTGAGCCTTCGAGTTGAGGATGATTTTCTCCGCCTGAGCCAGATCGGCATCTTCATGGACGTAGACATGGCAATTGCCCGTGCCCGTCTCAATGACGGGGACGCGTGCCTCTTCCACCACGGTGCGAATCAGTCCGGCACCACCACGCGGGATCAGTACATCAATTCCTCCGCGCGCATGCATCAAGGCGCGTGCACCGGCTCTGCCCCACTGGTCAACGCTCTGGACCGTATCTGGCGGCAGATCCACCGACGTCAACGCATCACGCATGACCTCGATAATGACCTTGTTCGACGCCTCAGCCGCGCTGCCACCGCGCAGCACAATCGCGTTGCCTGATTTGAGCGCCAGGCTGGCGGCGTCGATCGTGACATTTGGGCGAGCTTCATAGATCATGCCGACCACGCCCATCGGGACTCGTACCTGGCGGATCCGCAACCCTGTCTCCGTCATTGCGCCGCGCACAATCGTTCCCACCGGGTCAGCCAGTGATGCCACCTCGCGCACCGCCTCCGCAATGCCGGCCAGACGCTGCGCATTCAATGCAAGACGGTCGACCAACCCCTCATCCATGCCTTCGGCCTGAGCTCTGGCGACGTCCTCAGCGTTAGCCTGGAGGATCTCATCACTGCGATCCTCGATTGCTGCAGCCACCGCTCCCAAGGCGCGATTCTTCTGCTGCGTCGTCACGGTGGACAAGATGCGCGAGGCGCTCCTGGCTGCTTCCAGTACCTGCGAAATGTCAGCTAAACGTTCAGTCATACTCTTATCGTGACATACTTGCCGCTGATGCAAGCGACAGGATCGCCAAATCGTCGCGGTGAATCACTGGGCGAGGGTTATCCCACCCCTGACGACGCAGGTCATCCGCATTCTCGCCACTCATCTGCGCAATTGTGTCAGCATCGTAGGCTGCGATGCCGCGCGCAATCAGCCCGGTCGGTCCCGCCACATCGACAACGTCGCCGCTGCGGAAATTGCCCATCACCGCTGTGATACCTGCAGCCAGCAGCGACTTCTTGCGGTCAGTCAGTGCGCGGACGGCACCCTCGTCAATGACGAGTTCTCCGCACGAGGGGGCGGCGTGCGCAATCCACAGGCGCCTCGAGGCGGGGCGTGACGTCGTCGGCTCGAACCATGTGCCGACCTTACGCCCGGCGAACACCTGATCGAGCTTATCCGCGTTTGTCAGCAACACACCGATACCGGATGCAGCAGCCATCGTTGCGGCCTGCACTTTGGTGACCATGCCGCCCGTGCCCACCGACGATCCCGAACCGCCCACCAGCACCGCCCGCAAATCATCCGTGCGCGTCACGGTCTCTACCAGTTCGGCAGCAGGGTCCGAGGGCGGCGCTGTGTACAGGCCATCCACATCCGTCAGGAGGACCAGCGCATCAGCGGCCACGATCTGGGCCACGTAGGAGGCCAGCCGGTCATTGTCACCGAAACGCACCTCGCGTGTGGCGACGGTGTCATTCTCGTTGATGATCGGGACAACTCCCAGGGACAGGAGGCGCTCCATCGCATCGCGCGCATTCGTGTAGTGCTCACGGTGCATGACATCGTCGGTCGTGAGCAGGATCTGTGCGACGTGACGATGGTGGGACTGAAAAGCGGCCGACCACTGTGCAACCAGGAGACCCTGCCCCATTGCCGCGCACGCCTGGACAGTGGCTAAGTCATGGAGACGCCCGGTAATCCCCAGCGGCGTGCGCCCTGCGGCCACGGCACCGGAGGAAACGATGAGGATTTCATGGTTGTCCCGGCACCACTGCGCGGCCATACCCGCAACCTGGTCAATCCGGTTCAGGTCAAGCCCCCCATCGGGGCGCGTCAACGATGAGGAACCGATCTTCACGACGATGCGTCGCGCACGCGTAACTCCGTTCACGCCCGATCGTCCTCGGTGCTCGGATCCGTCCACACACCCGATTCGCGTTCGGTCCACAGCTCGTCACGGGCCGCAGCTTTCGCGTCCATCGCGGCGCGATACTCCTCACGGCGTTCCCGGTTCGTGCGCCGCTTCAACGCATCGACACGGTTGTCCGTGCCGCGCGATCCAAGCAGTTCTGGCCCAGTCGTCAAGGAGGGCTCCCAGTCGAAGATCACACCACCTTCGAGCGGGCCGATCACAACCGTGTCACCGGCGTTGGCACCGGCCTGTGCGAGCTGATCTTCCACACCGATGGTGGCAAGGCGGTCGGCCAGGTAGCCGATCGCTTCATCGTTGGTGAAGTCGGTTTGCTTGACCCAGCGTTCTGGCTTGTCGCCGCGCACCTGGTAAACGGTGCGTCCTTCAAACTGACACGGCTCAACACTCACCTGGTTTACCTCACCCACAGGGCGTGGACGAATGACCGGTCGGGGTGCCTCGTCGGCTGCGTCCCGAGCTGCCCGGCGCTGTTCTTCAACCAGGGGTGCCAGTGCGAAAGCAAGTTCGCGCAGACCGCGGTGGGTCACGGCAGACACTTCCAGCACCGGCCAGCCAAACTCATCAAGGTCAGGGCGGGCAAATTCGGCCAGGTCCTGCCCATCGGGAATGTCAACCTTGTTGAGCACGATGACGCGCGGGCGTTCCATCAGCGGCACGTACCCGTGAGGCGTCCCCAGGTCGCTCTGGTATTGCGCCAGTTCATTTTCGATCGTCTTGAGGTCGCTGACAGGGTCGCGGTCGTATTCGACTGCGGCTGTGTCGAGGACGTGGACAATCACTGCACAGCGCTCAATGTGGCGCAAGAACTCCAGGCCCAGGCCCTTGCCCTGCGAAGCGCCGGGGATCAGGCCTGGAACGTCCGCCATTGTGAAACGCATACCGCCGGCTTCGACCACTCCCAGATTCGGGATCAGCGTGGTGAACGGGTAGTCAGCGATCTTCGGACGTGCCGCCGACATGGCGGCAATGATCGAGGATTTACCGGCCGACGGGTAGCCCACCAGGGCGACATCGGCAACGGATTTGAGTTCAAGGATGATGTCACGCGTCTCGCCGGGCTCCCCCAGTAAGGCGAATCCGGGCGCTTTACGGGCTTTCGATGCCAGTGCGGCATTGCCCAGGCCGCCGCGGCCTCCCTCGGCAGCGATGAACTGAGAGCCTTCGCCTGTCAGGTCAGCCAGCAGTTCGCCGTCCGCGCTCTTAACGGTCGTGCCGTCTGGGACAGGCAGGATGATGTCGGCTCCGTTTTTCCCCTGCCGGAAGTCTCCCATGCCGGGTGTGCCGTTTTCGGCGCACTGGTGTGGGCTGCGGTGGTAGGCCAGCAGCGTGGTGGTTTGCGGGTCGACCTGCAGAATCACCGAGCCGCCGTTGCCTCCGTCTCCCCCGTCGGGACCTCCCAGCGGCTTGAATTTTTCGCGTTTGACTGACGCGACGCCGTTGCCTCCGTTGCCTCCGGCACAATGAATCAGAACGTGGTCAACAAAATCCGCCATGGTGGTCCTTTAGGTGTAACTGACTGACACAAACAATGATACGCAACAGGAAAAGGGCGTCCGGCTCACGGCCGAACGCCCTTGACGCTGAATGAATCAGGCAGACACGGACTCCACGACGTCGACGACGCGGCGGTCGCGACGCTTTCCGAAGGAAACCGAACCGGGCTTGAGGGCGAAGATGGTGTCATCTTTGCCAATGCCGGTGTTACGTCCGGGATGGAAGTGTGTGCCGCGCTGACGGACAATGATCTCGCCAGCATTGACGAATTCGCCACCGAAACGCTTCACGCCCAGGCGCTGAGCGTTCGAATCGCGACCGTTGCGGGAAGAACCGAGGCCCTTTTTATGTGCCATGTTAGTGGTGCTTTCTCTCTTCGAACGACTAGAAACTCAATCGATCAGTGGGATCGTTCAGGCGATCTCGGTGATCTTGATGACCGACTGCTTCTGCCGGTGACCTTGACGCTTACGGTAGCCAGTCTTGTTCTTGAATTTGACGATGGAGATCTTCGGACCTTTGGTCGCGTCGATGACCTCAGCCTTAACGGAGACCTTTGATAGTCCATCTTTATCAGTGGTGACGGCGTCGCCGTCGACCAGCATCAGTGGCTGGAGTTCAATGCTGGATCCGATTTCATCGGCCAGCTTATCGACGACTACGACGTCTCCGACGGACACCTTTTCTTGTCGGCCGCCGGCCTTGACGATCGCGTAGACCACGTTGGAGCTCATCTCTTTACTCGTACGGAACGAATCAATTGCCTGTGATACTGAGGCGTATCGTCTGGCAATCACTCGCTGGCGCCTTGGTGCGCCGAGGATCAAATTTACCCGAAAACAGGACCCGTGGGCAAGCCGTCAGAGCCGAAATCCAGCTCTCACGGCTGTGCAATTCCACACGGTTAGGACGCTGAAGGCTCAATGACGCCACGCGATGCCACCCGGCGGCGACGTCGTGTAGGTGTGGAGCGTTTCGCGGCATCTGGCAACTGAATATCATCCAGCGAAGTCACCGCGCGATGACGTTCGGGCTGCTCATCGGCCGGTTCGGGCTCCAAAATAGGCTCCGGTGTCGGCTCCGGGGTGGGAGTCACCGGTTCCGGCTCGACCGTCTTTCCGGTCGACACGCGCCGACGTCTCCTCGGCTGAGCGGGCTTGTCCTGTTCACTGGCAGCCTTGGTCTGTTCGGTTTCGGCGGACGCCGCAGGCTGATCGTTTGGACCGCCCTGACCATCCTGACCGCCCTGGCTGTCCTGGCTGTCCTGGCTATCTTCCTGATCTTTTTCGTGTGCGTGGCTCGCTGCCGCCGCGATGGCATTCAGCGCTTCACGCGCACGCTTGGAGCCGGGGCCATCCTCGTTATTCTTCGTCTCTCGCCTGGAGCGGCCCTTCTGCTTGTTGTTGCTGTGCGAGGCAGGATCCGCGCCAGGCGTTTCCACGGGGTGAGTGTGCACGATGAAGCCCTTGCCTTCGCAGGCCTCACACGGTGTGGAGAATGCTTCAACAAGGCCCTCCCCCACGCGCTTACGCGTCATCTGCACCAGACCCAGCGAGGTGATCTCAGTGACCTGGTGGCGAGTGCGGTCACGTCCCAGGCACTCAACCAGGCGGCGCAGGACGAGGTCACGGTTGGATTCAAGCACCATATCGACAAAGTCGATGATGATGATGCCGCCGATGTCACGCAGACGCAGCTGACGCACGATCTCTTCAGCGGCCTCCAGGTTGTTGCGCGTGACGGTTTCTTCCAGCGTGCCGCCGGCACCAATGTACTTGCCGGTGTTGACGTCGATCACCGTCATCGCTTCGGTGCGGTCAATAATCAGCGTGCCGCCGCTGGGCAGCCACACCTTGCGGTCCATGCCCTTGGCCAGCTGTTCATCGACGCGGAACTCAGCGAAGACGTCATTCGTGCCGACCCACTGTTCGACGCGGTCAGACAGTTCAGGCGACAGCTCTTCGACGTATGTGCTGACTGTGTGATACGTGTCCTTGCCCTGAATAATCAGCTGAGCGAAATCTTCGTTGAAGATGTCACGCACGACGCGGACAGCCAGTTCGGGCTCGCCGCGCACCAGCGTCGGGGCCGACTTCGTGTTCTTCTCACGCTTGGTGATGTCGTCCCACTGCTTCGACAGGCGCTCAACATCGGCAACGAGCTGTTCTTCGGACGCACCTTCGGCCGCGGTGCGAACAATAACACCGGCTCCGGCCGGCATGACCTTCTTGAGGACTTTCTTCAGGCGTCCTCGTTCAGATTCTGGCAGCTTGCGGGAAATACCCATCATGGAGCCGTGCGGAATGAAGACGAGGTAGCGTCCGGCCAGCGTGATCTGGCTGGTCAGGCGGGCACCCTTGTGGCCGATCGGGTCTTTGGTGACCTGCACCAGCACCGCGTCACCGGACTTGAGTGCCGATTCAATTCGACGAGGGCGACCTTCCAGGCCCACGGCATCCCAGTTGACCTCACCGGCATACAGTACGGCATTTCGGCCTCGGCCAATATCAATGAACGCAGCTTCCATCGACGGCAAGACGTTCTGGACGCGACCCAGGTAGATGTTGCCGACCATTGTCTGGTGGGTGCGTCGAGCCACGTAATGCTCGACCAGCAGGTCATCTTCGATCACTGCGATCTGATCAAGGCCGTTATGCTGGCGAATGATCATCTTGCGGGTGACTGACTCGCGCCGCGCCAGGAACTCCGATTCGGTGATCGTGTGACGTCGGCGGCCATCGCGGCGACCCTCACGGCGACGCTGTTTCTTCGCCTCCAGGCGAGTTGATCCCTTCAGCGCGGTGACCTGATCGTTGCTGTCAGAGGAATCACCGGACTGCGAGCGTGAACGCCGGCGGCGACGACGGCGTGAAGATCCCTCGGACGATTCTGACTCGGAGGGAGCAGAATCACCGTCCTGCGCAGACGAATCCTGAGAATCTGCGGAATCTGACGTCAAATCTGGCTCTGCCGACTTGCGGGAAGACTTCCTTGAGCGCTGTGATTTCCCGGAGTCCTGCTTGCGGTCCTTCTTACCGGAGTTGCTCTCACCCGAATTGTCGGCATTGTCGTCGGAGCTGCCCTGCGTGCCAGACTTTCCAGACGATGACTTGGAAGAGGAGGACTTGCCTTTCCTGTTCTTACCTTTGCCGTCGTCCTGGGACTGCGAGGAGTCCTTGTCCTTGCCCTTATTCTTTTGACGCGAGCGTGAGCGTCGGGGTGATTCCTCGGACGAGTCCTGCGATGATGTCGAATCGTCCGAGCGGGATGGTGCGGGAGCCGGCTCGGTAAAAGTCGGCGCTTGAAATAGCAGGGAGGCGGCAGGCACGTGTGCTGCCGATCCCTCGTGTTCGGTCGTTGTCACTTTTCTCCAATTTTGGAGGGGATCCACACGCACCATGGATCCACCCGTCGTCGCCCACGTGGGCGGAAGCGTTCAGGCTCGCGCAAAGCACGATAGCGTACACAGCGGAGCAACCGACTTAAGCAGTCGCGGTCGACGCAGTACGCCCGTTACGAGGGTGCTCTCGCAACGGCCTTGGTTACCCCTATTGTGACACAGGCGAAGTGCCAACGGAATAAGAAGCGCTGAGGCGGGTGGCACATCTACCGGTTCAATGCCTGAGCGACGCGGCACATGTGAGTGCCGACTCCACGTCACACGAAATAGGCAACACTCTTGTTTCCTATTCCGTTGCCACCTGGAAGTTTCACCACACCTTGAAAGTGAAGATGAAACAGCGAATCAGCGCAATTTCGGCGATTCTGCCATTAACCACCTGGTCAATGAGTTATCTTCTTGACATGGCGTCATGTCAATCGCGTGGCGCCGTATATCCGTATTTCTATCGACAACAACGATTCCGTCACCGGAAAGGCGAGCATCATGACCCTGCTTCCGGCAGCGTTTGACACGCTGACGCTGGGACGATGGCAGTTCGGTATCACCACGGTGTACCACTTCCTTCAGGTCCCTCTCACAATCGGGCTGTCGCTCCTCGTCGCAATCATGCAGACGAAGTGGCACAGGTCCGGAAACGAAACATGGCTCAAAGCCACACGTTTCTTTGGCAAACTCTTCCTAATCAACTTCGCGCTCGGTGTCGCGACAGGTATCGTCCAGGAATTCCAATTCGGAATGAACTGGTCAGAATATTCCCGCTACGTGGGCGACATCTTCGGTGCACCTCTGGCAGTTGAAGCACTTCTCGCATTCTTCATGGAGTCCACCTTCCTGGGCCTATGGATCTTCGGTTGGGGTCGACTGTCCAAGGGCATGCACCTGGCCAGCATCTGGCTCGTCGCAGCAGGCACCACGATTTCAGCACTGTGGATTCTGGGTGCGAACTCGTGGATGCAGCACCCCACCGGCGCAGTGTTCAACCCTGAAGTGGGCCGCGCTGAACTCGATGGTGCAGGCGGCTTCCTCAAGGTTGTGACCAACCCGGTCCTCCTGTGGGAATTCACCCACGTCCTCACCTCCTCCTGGCTGATTGCCGGCACCCTCGTTGCAGGACTTGGCCTATGGTGGATGACACGCGCAGCCCGCGAAGGCGGTGCTGAAGGCGAAAAGCAGGCTCGCGATATCTGGCGTCCGATTGCACGCTTTGGTCTGGTCGTCGTCATCGTCGGCGGTCTGGGCACCGTCGTGACCGGTCACTTCCAGGGCCAGGAAATGGTCAAGCTGCAGCCCATGAAGATGGCAGTTGCCGAAGGCGTCTGTGTTGACACAGAATCTGCCGCTTTCACCGTGGCGCAGTTCGGTTCCTGCCCTCTCAACGGCGAATCACAGCCCACCAAATTTATCCAGGTCCCCGGTGTCACATCCTTCATGTCGCACAACTCCTTCAGCGCTGAGGTTGAAGGTGTGGCCGACATCCAGGCTCGCCTGGTGGAAACCCTCAATGCCAACGAGCACTTCGTTGCACAGTACGGTGACGCCTCACAGTACGATTTCCGTCCGCCTCAGATGGTGACCTTCTGGACCTTCAGGCTGATGATTGGCTTCGGTATCTTCGCCGCAATCATGGCCGTATGGGGCCTGTGGGCAACGCGCAAGGATCAAATCTCCACCAGCGCCGCGCTGGGCAAGTTCGCCTTGTGGACCATCCCGACGCCGTTCATTGCGGCGTCCCTGGGCTGGATCTTCACTGAAATGGGCCGCCAACCGTGGATCGTGCATCCGAACCTACCAGGCCTGGCCAACGCCGATCCGGTCGGCAACGTCATGCAAATGACATCAGTTGCCGTTTCCACAACGATCCCCCCGATCCAGGTGTTCCTCACCATGGTGATCTTCACGCTGCTGTACGGGGTTCTCGGCGTGGTGTGGTTCCTTCTGCTCAAGCGCTACGCACTTGAAGGCATCTCATCGGCTTCTGAAAAGACAGCTCACGATGACGATGCTGACAACGAAGCAGTCGGCGCACTGTCGTTCGGATACTGAGGAGGTAGACACTGATGCTAAGTATTCTCTGGTTCATCCTCATCGCCGTTCTATGGATCGGCTACCTGGTTCTCGAGGGATTCGACCTCGGTGTTGCAATGCTCCTTCCGTTCGTCTCCAAGAACGACAAGGAACGCACCACAGCACTGAAGACCATCGGACCCCACTGGGATGGCAACGAAGTGTGGCTGCTCACCGCTGGTGGCGCCATGTTCGCCGCATTCCCCGAGTGGTACGCCACAATGTTCTCCGGCATGTACCTCGCACTGTTCGTTGTGCTCGTCCTGCTGATCCTGCGTATCGCCGCTCTTGAGTGGCGCTCGAAGATCGCAACCGAAAAGTGGCGTGCAATGTGGGATCGCTTCCACGTTGTCGCCGGCTACGGTGTTCCGATCCTCATGGGCTGCGCATTCGCCAACCTGGTGCACGGCATGAAGATCGAGGTCGTCACCCGCGCCGGCGAAGTTGTGCCCCCCGAGCAGGTCACGCCTGAAGTTCTGGCGAACGCATCGCACCAGCTGACCGGCGGCTTCTTCTCACTGCTCATGCCGTTCAACCTACTGGGCGGCATCGCAGTGGCAGCAATCTGCTTCTCGCACGCAGCACAGTTCCTGTCCCTCAAGACAGACGGCATCCTGCGTGAGCGTGCCAACGCAATCTCAGGACCCGCCTCCATTGCCGCGACGGCTCTGGCAGCTGTGTGGGTCCTGTGGGGTCAGTTCGCCTACGCAACATCGGCAACATCCGTGTTCGCGTGGATTCCGCTGGTCATCGCCGCCCTGGCGTTGATAGCGGCCGCAGCCTTCTCACAAAAGCAACTGCGTCGCGAAGGCTGGGCATTCATTTGCTCCACCGTCGCCATTGCCGCCGCTGTGGCGTGGATCTTCACGATCATGGCTCCGAACGTCATGAAGTCCTCGATTGCACCGGAATACTCCCTGACAATCGAGCAGGCATCATCGACGACCGGCACACTGACGGTGATGACAATCGTCGCGGTTTGCCTGGTTCCCGTTGTCCTGGCCTACACGGCATGGAGCTACTACACGTTCCGTCGTCGTATCTCGACAAAGGACGTTCACGAAAATGCGGGACTGCTGCCTCAGAAGATTCGCCTGGGCGAAAACTTCCTGGCTGGATAGTTTCGCGCTCGAACGCTGACAAGGGTCACGGTCCCCGGCTCCAACGGAGCCGGGGACCTTCCCTATTGCGCGCCCTTTTGGGACTTCGTACCCACAACTGGCACAATAGAACGTGTGAAACCTCTTGATCCGCGACTACTGAAATACGCACGTTCAGCACGGGTCCACATCGTCTTCACCGCATTTCTGGGTCTGCTCACAGCAGCTCTCGTCATCGTGCAGGCCCTCCTGATCTCCCGGACCGCCTCCCCCGTCATCGAGGGAACAGCGGATTTGCGTGACGTCATGCCGACGATTGGCCTGTTGATCGGTGTGCTGGCTGTGCGGGCGGCGACGATCGGCCTGCGTGAAACGCTGAGTCAGCGCGCCGCAGAAAAAGCAGTGCGAGAGATGCGCGGCGCAGTCCTCGACCATGTTGAAAAACTTGGACCACGTTGGCGTGCTCGTCACGGAGCGGACGTAGCCACCCTGGCCACACGCGGTCTGGCGGATCTGGAGCCCTACTTCATCAAATACCTCCCTCAGCTCATCCTCGCAATGACGGTCACCCCCCTCGCGCTGCTGACGATGCTCCTGCTTGATTTCTGGTCAGCCCTGATCGCAGCGATCGTCATCCCGCTGATTCCGGTTTTCATGATCCTCATCGGTCGATTCACGCAGGAATCATCACGGCGCAAACTTGCCTCCATGGAACGGCTCGGCTCACAATTGCTTGACCTGATGGCGGGCCTGCCCACGCTCCGAGGCCTGGGGCGCGAAAAAGGCCCGATGGCGCATATGAAGCGCCTGGGGGCGGAAAATACGCGCACCACGATGGCAACGCTGTCGGTCGCCTTCCTGTCTGGAGGCGTCCTGGAATTTCTCACTACTCTGTCCGTGGCGCTGGTTGCGGTTGAGGTAGGCATGCGACTGGTGGGCGGAACCGTATCGCTCACCGTCGGCCTGACCGTCATCATGCTGGCCCCTGAAGTGTTCGAACCGCTGCGTCAGGTCGGCGCACAGTTCCACGCATCAGCAAACGGAATTGCCGCCGCGGAAGCCGCCTTCGACATTCTGGAAACGCCCGTAACCGAACACGGCGCGCACCAGTCACCCGACATGAGTTCGCGCGACATCATCATCGAGGACCTGTCTGTTGCCGCCCGGCAAGTGTGGGCACCTCATGGTCTGAACGCCACGATCCAATCGGGCACGATCAACGCCCTCGTCGGCCCATCCGGAGTCGGAAAAACAACGACGGTCATGGCTCTTCTGGCACTGGAACCACCTACCCGAGGGCGGATCCTCATCGCACAGCCGGATACCGGCACAGATGAACCTGTAGACCTGGCCGACATCGATCCACACTCATGGTGGACCCAGGTCACGTGGGTTCCACAATCCCCCACGTTCATTCCCGGCCCCATCCGAGACGTCATAACGCACGATGTCACTGATCAGCAGCGTGATGCCGCCAGCAAGGCAACCGGGTTCGACGCGGTGCTCGACAAACTACCCGACGGATGGGACACGCAGATCGGATACCGCGGTGTCGGCCTGTCAGTGGGTCAGCGTCAACGCCTTGCCCTCACGAATGCGCTGCTCGATCCGGCCCCTATCGTCATCCTTGATGAGCCGACGGCGCACCTGGATGCAGTCAGTGAACATGTCGTGGTACGCACCCTAGAGCAGATGAAAGCGCAGGGGCGAACGGTCATCGTCATTGCGCACCGCCAGGCCGTCGTTGCGGCAGCAGACCATGTCATTACCGTCTCGGCGCAGGCAGCAACTGCTCAGGATGCCGAGGAGTACCCCATCCTCACGCAGATTGAGCAACTGGAAGACCTGAGCGTGACGCTGCCCGGATTCCTCGACGAATCGGAGGCGGTGAAATGATCCTGTTTCTGACGCAAAAAGAACGGCGCGCTGTGCGCCGCGTCATCGACCTTCTGGATGTCGATAAGAAGAACTTTATCCTGTCGGTCCTGTTAGGCGTACTCGGCTTAGGCGCTGCAATCGCCCTGTCCGCCACCTCTGCCTGGCTGATCGCGCGCGCCTCCCAACACCCGCCGGTCCTGTACTTGACGGTCGCGGCCGTCGCGGTGCGCTTGTTCGGCATTTCTCGCGCGCTGATGCGGTATCTGCAGCGCCTGGCCAGCCATCAAGTCGCCTTAACGGGAATGGACGCGCTACGGCAGAACGTCTACCGCATCCTGTCCACTACCCGCGTCGACACCGTTGCCAAGCTTCAGCGCGGCGACCTGCTGGCACGCACCGGTTCGGACGTAGATGAAGTAGGCAACCTGGTCGTCAAGTCACTGCTCCCCTCCATTGTCACCACCATCGTGGGAGTCGGGACCGTCATTGGAATCAGCCTGCTGAGCCCTGCCGCCGGGCTGATCCTGCTCCTGTGCCTGCTGGTCTCCGGCGTTATCGCGCCCGCATTGAACATGTATGCAGCCAGAGAAGCCGAGATGTCGTCGCGTCACGCGCGCACGCAGCTGTCTGAATCTATTGTCACCGTCATGGATGGTGCCAGTGAACTGCAGATCCAGGGCCGCCTGGCTCATGTGCGCGAACGGATCGAACGCATTGAGGATTCCCTCGTCGCATCCACACGACAGGCAGCGTGGCCGGCCGGTTGGGCTGCTGCGCTGGATCGACTGGCCATGGGTGCTGCCGTCGTGGGAGCACTGCTGGTCGGCATCCCGCAGACACGCTCGGGCGCGCTTGCCGCGGTGGCACTGGCGGTGATCGTACTCACACCACTGGCCGCATTTGAAGGCACCGCGGAACTTCCAGGCGCAGCCGTTCAACTTCTGCGTTCTGCCGACGCTGCAACGCGCATTGTGGATCTGCTGGGCGAGGGGGACGCGCCTCAAACTCATCCCATTGCGCACACCGGCGCCACTCCTCGAGTGGTTGCGGAAAACCTTGCGATTGGGTGGCCTGACGGACCGACCATTGCGCGTGGAATCTCGCTGGACATCACCGTGGGGTCCCATATCGCCATTGTGGGACCGTCCGGCATCGGTAAATCGACGCTCCTGTTTACGCTCGCCGGTATGCTTCCGCCCAAGGAAGGGCGTGTCACGATTGACGGCGTGAACGCGTGGCAGGCTGATCGCGACGACGTGACCCGCCGCATCACGATGACCGCCGAAGATGCACACATTTTTGCCACGACCGTCTATGAGAACATCCGCGTCGCCAGGCCGGACGTGACCCGTGAAGAAGCCCGGCAGCTGCTGGAGACGGCTGGATTGGGACAGTGGTGTGATGCCTTGCCGGCAGGGTTGGACACGCTGATCGGCTCTGGAGGCACCACAGTTTCCGGTGGTGAGCGCCGCCGACTTCTGCTGGCCCGCGCGCTGGCTGCTCCTGCCCCGCTTGTTCTGCTGGACGAGCCTGCCGAGCATCTGGACGCGACAACCGCTGACGCCTTGATGGATACACTGCTCAGCCCGACTGACCAGGAACGCGGCATCGTGGTCGTCACGCACCGCCTGTCGGGCCTTGCCAAGGCTGACCAGGTGATCGTTTTGGAACAGGATGAGGACGGCATCGCGCATGTCGTGGAATCGGGCACTCACGACCAGCTCATCGCTCACGCTGGAAACTATCGGTGGGCACTACAGCAGGAGGAACAGTGACACCACCAACACACACGAATGACACCTATGCGGACCCGTCGATCCTGCAGGCTGTACTGGACCTGACGGCTTCACTGGAACTGGATCCGATTCTGACAACTTTCGTCGATCAGTCGTGCCTGCTCACTGGCGCCAGGTGGGGCGGCGTGGCCGTGCTGGACACGTGGGGACGCACCGCGCGGCTGGTCGGTCACGGAGCCAGAGCCCAGGAACTTCACACGCAGCCCCTGATCGAAACGCTCACGGCGCATATCCCGCCCCATGAGCCGTTGGTCATACCTGACCTGCTCAACCCGAACGTCGATTTCGAACTTCCCGCCCAACCAGCCGACGCTGGGTCCTCCTCACCGATTGACAACTTCCTGGGAATCTCCCTCAACGTGCACGAACAGGTGTTCGGGCGCCTGTTCCTGACAGGGCGCGTCGGCGGTTTTACCGACGAGGACGTTGCAACGGTGAGCGCGCTGGCACGCGCAGCCGGACTGGCAATCGAAAACGCTGAACGATTCGAACACTCACGTAACCGCGAACGCTGGATCTCAGCCTCACAACGCCTGACAACAGCAATGCTGGAAGGAACCGACGAGGAAGAAGCCCTCGAACTCATTGCGCACACCGTGCGCGACGTGTCCCACGCGGATACCGCGATCATTGTGCTGCCCTCCGTGGGCGACACGTATGCGGCGGAGATCACCGACGGCTACGACGCGGATCGATTGCTGGGACTGACCTTCCCGAAAGAAGGCCGCACCATGTCCGTGCTGAGGGAAGGCACCGGCATGATGGTTGATTCAATGGAGCACGCACAGATCATGCGCGTCCCGGAATTCACCAAATTCGGCCCCGCGCTGTACGCGCCCCTGAAGGCTCGTGGCGAAACGTCTGGTGTCTTGATCCTGCTGCGCAAACCCGGACGCCAGGAATTCGCCCAGTCAGACCTGCCACTGGCTGAATCCCTCGCATCCCAGGCCACCCTGGCATTGGAGCTGGCATCGGCGCGCCACATTCAAGACGTGGAAACCCTGCTCGATGAACGCTCACGTATCAGCCGGGACCTGCACGATTTCGCGATCCAGCAGCTGTTCGCGGCGGGGATGAGCCTGGACGCGGCCCGCTCAAAAGTCAGGGAAAAAGAGGCATCGACCGACGAGGTGTCGTCGATTCTGGATCAAGCACTGGCCTCGGTGGATGACGCCGTACGCCAGATCCGTGCCATCGTCCACGGCCTGCGCGAGCCCGACCAGAATGTCGGTCTGGTCGAGCGCGTCCGTCAGGAATCTTCCCTGTCACGCTCGTTCCTCGGATTCGCGCCCTCCCTCGTCATTTCACTGGACGGCACGGCGATTAACGAGGACGAAGAAGCAGAAGACGCGATGGTGAGCGCCATCGAAAACATGCTGTCCGATGATGTGGGTGATGATGTGGTGGCTGTCGTGCGTGAAGGACTGTCCAATATTGCGCGGCATGCGCACGCAACGGCGGGGCGCGTCATTTTGGAAGTGACGTCCCCATCCGATGACACTGCTGGAGAAGTGTGCGTGCGTGTGGCTGACGACGGACGCGGAATCGACCCGCACCGCACACGCAATTCCGGCCTGTCCAATATGCGTGAGCGCGCCCGACGTCACGCCGGCAGTTTCGTGTTCGGCGCAGGTATCGACGGCGCAGGTGCAGAAATTATCTGGCGCGCGGAAATCGACCCGGAATAGGTCAGTTACGCCAGGCCGCCGCTCGCTGGCCCGCCACCCAGGCTGCCACCTGCGTGCGACGCTGCAGACCCATCTTCGACAGCAACGACGTAATGTGGTTCTTCACCGTCTTTTCAGCCACACCGAGCTTCTCCCCGATCTCACGGTTCGACAGGCCATCGCCGATCAGCTCGAGCACATTGCGCTCAGAAGGTGTCAGGTCAGCTGTAGGGTCATCGTGATCAGCGCGGCGACGCGTCACAGTGCGCTCATCGAGCAGGACACGCCCTTCTGAAACGGCGCGGATCACGTCAGTGATTTCAGCTCCACGCACTGTCTTCAACACGTAGGCGCGAGCCCCTTTTTCAAGGGACTCAGCCAGTGCCTCGTCATCATCGAACGAGGTCAGCACGATCGGGCGGATTTCAGGATGGTCAGTGCCCAGACGGTCCATAATGTCGATGCCGGTGCCATCCGGCAGCTGCAAGTCCACCAGGATAACATCCGGGCGAACCAGATCGGCGCGGCGCAACGCGTCGGCCACGGTGCCCGCTTCTGCAACCACTTCCAGGCCATCGGCCCGGTCGACGATTTCAGCAATTCCTCGACGCACAATCTCATGATCATCGACGATCATGACGCGAACATCTGGACGTTCAGGATTTTCGTTACTCATCACATGTCCCATCATAGTGTGCCTGGCGGCGCGATCATTCCATGGGGTAATCCGGGTCAAGCCGCGCGATCGCAGCTCGAGCCGCCGCATTTTCAGCGTGCTTCTTCGACGTGCCTTCCGCTGTTGCCAGCGCCGATTTCTCATAGCCCACCTCACCGAAAGCAACGGTGGCGGTGAAGCTGCGCTCATGATCCGGGCCGGTGCTGGTGACCTGGTAGACGGGCTGCTCGTGACCGTGGTCGCGCGCATATTCGCTCAGCGTTGTCTTCCAGTCCTGCATCTGTCCGCGCATAACAGCGCGATCCAGCAGGTCAGCAAGCTGATGGAGCACGATCTGACGAGTCTTCTCAAACCCGTGTGTCAGAAACGTTGCCCCGATCAGCGCTTCGAGCGCGTCGGAGAGGATAGAGTCCTTGTCACGTCCACCGTGAATATCTTCGCCCCTGCCCAGGTACAGGAAATCACCCAGGTGGATGCGCCGCGCGACGTATGCCAGAGGCTCCTGCGATACGGTGGCCGCACGCATGCGCGACAGGTCTGCTTCGCTGTGGTCAGGGTGATCCTCGAACAGGCGGGCTGCCACCACGATGGACAGGACAGAATCGCCCAGAAATTCCAGGCGTTCATTATGCGCAATCCCGCCGGCCTCATAGGCGAAAGATCGGTGAATCAGCGCGCGATGCAGCAGCGAGGGGTCAACCTCAATCCCCCAGTTGCGTTCCAGCTCAGCCGTATCCACATTGACAGGTTCAGGAAGTTTCGAATGCTTAGCCACGATCCTGCCCGTCCTGTACGTTCAGATCATCCAGCAGCTGCGCAAGGGAAGCCATCCGAGGGTCAATAACCTCATGGTGATGATCCTCAGGCAGATCATCCAGACGCTCACCGCAATGCGGGCACAGCCCCTGACAGTCCGGACCGCACAGTGGCTGCGGATCAATCAGCGGCACGATTGCGTCACGCAGCATCGGTTCCAGATCCAGCATGTCGTGCGCACTGATGACAAGGGCGTCCTCGTCACCTTCCGGCTGCTGATCGTAATAGACGACGCTTTCGTCCACGTCCGCTTCCTGCACAATGTCATCTAGGCAGCGCACGCATTGACCCTCCAGGTCGCACTGGCAGCGTGCGCGTACCAGGACTCCCTCGTCGATCGACGTGATGTCCACGGTGACGGGGACGAGCGCGCCTTCTCGAATCGCCATCATCGGGGTGCCGATGCCTGCGGGCACGTGCCACTGCAGCTCATAACTGCGAGTCGTTCCAACGCGGCGCGGCACGTCGCGCAGTGACACGGTCAGTGAGGATGCCGCTACCGGTTCGCGTTTACTCATCGTCAAGGGAGATATCCGTCTTTTCCTGGCTGGCGCGCTCCAGAATGGTGCGCTGACCGGCCTGCGCACGTCGATGCAGATCCGACAGCACGTCGGACAGCTCGCCCAGGGACTTCACAACGTAGCGGTCGGCACCTTCGCGCAGTTTGCGCGCATCGTTCTTCGCTTCACCGACCAGTTGGCGTGCACGATCTTCCGCCATCTGGGAGATTCGGTCACTCGCGATGAGGCGTTCAGCCTGAGCGTTCGCATCACTGAGCGTGTTTTCAGCGTCGGAGCGGGCCTGATTGGCAACATGTTCAGCCTGTTCCTGCGCGTGGGCCACGGTGCGTTGTGCCTTGTCCTGCGCCTCAGCGATCATGTGCTCGGCCTGCTCACGCGCCTCATCAGTGAGGGTTCGTGCCTGCGTGCGGGCCTCCGTCAGCGTCATTTCAGCGGCCGAGTCAGCCCGGCCCAGCACGGCGTCGGCGTCAGCGACGAGGGCGTCTGCTGCAACCAGGTCTTCAGGCAGCGCGGCTCGGGCCTGTTCAATCAGATCAAGGATCTCAGCGCGATTGACCATCACGGATGCTGAAAGTGGAACCGAACGAGCCTCTTCAACCAGTGCTTCGATCTGTTCGAGCGCCGCGATCACCGTCGATGGGCCATACACTTCCGAGCTGTCACTCGGCTCGTCAGAAGGGACGTTCTCGTCGTAAGCCATTGTGTCCTCCGCCTGTTGCCTCATGAGTGTCTATGAGTCTTATTGTCCGTCAACATCGGCACAATTGCCGGTGGAACATACCGAGAAGCGTCCATTTGCCACGCCAACAGTTCGCGCACGATGCTGGAGGAAACGAGTGCCAGCTCCGGCGCGGTGGGGAGGAACAATGTTTCCACCTCACCGTGAGTGCGGTTCACCCACGCCTGGACCTCTTCCCACTGCATGTCGGCAGCGTTTCGGATTCCCTTGACGATCACGCGTGCCTGGTGGGAGCGGCAAAAATCAATCGCCGTGCCGTCCATTTTCTCCACACTGATGCGGCCGGCGATGGCGGGGTCCAGATCGGCACACGCTGCCTGCGCCATGCGGATACGCGCCGCAGAATCGAACATCGTGGTTTTCGCCAAGTTGATCCCCACCGCCACGATGATGCGGTCCGCGAAGCGTGCAGCGCGTTCGATGATGTCGACATGGCCGCAGGTGATGGGGTCGAAGGATCCCGGGATCACTGCGATGAGTGGCTGGCGTTGCGTCATGACTCCACCCTATCGGCACGGCCAATGAACCACGCGGCAGTCTCACCCCAGTGACGGTGATCTTCGCACACCAGGCCATCCGGCAGGTCTGGCGCCTGTGAGCGGGTTGATCGCTCCACAATGACGAGGGCGTCTGGCGACAGGTGCGCCGCGAGTCCGGCCAGCACGGCCGCGAGCGCATTTTGTGCCAAATCATAGGGAGGGTCCACGAACACCAGGTCAACCGGGCTGCTCACGCGGTCTGACTGCACAAACGCCAGCGCGTCGAGGGTGTGGATCCGCGTGCGATCTTCATAGCCCATCATCGCTGCGTTCGTACTCATGGCGCGGGCAGCCTGACGTGAACTGTCCACCATGTCAGCCCGAGCTGCTCCGCGTGAGAGGGCCTCGAAGGCCAGCGCTCCCGACCCTGCGTACAGGTCCAGCACCGCTACCCCATCGCACATATTCATGGCATCCAGGCGTGAGAACAGTGCTTCGCGCACGCGTTCCGATGTGGGCCGCGTTCCGCGTGCAGGCACCTTCAGTACGCGCCCTTTTGCCTCTCCGGCCACAATCCGTGTCATGGGACCTACTCTACTGGTTCGCAGCGTGGACATACATCGCGGCCACTGGCCCTCGTGCCACCATAATTTCGGTGAGCATCGGACACGACGTGGCATATGCGGGGCGCCTGTGCGTGGCGCCCGGATCAATGCTGGTCATCGCCATGTCGGCCTACGTGCTGGTTCTGGTTGTCATGTTCGCCGCGAAGGAGAGGCGATGAATACGATGTATCTGATTGCGATCCTTGCGGTAGCCGGTCTTGTCACCGTGTTGCTGCGCGCCGTGCCGTTCGCGTTGCTCGCCCCGATCCGCGAATCTCGCCTCATCAAATGGCTAGACAGGCGCATGGCTGTGGGCATCATGGCCATCTTGAGCGTCTACACGATGATGGATGTTGCGTGGAGCGACCTGCAGGCAACAGTGCCGACACTGGTCGCCCTCGTCGTGACGGTCGGACTGCACCTGTGGAAACACAACCTCATGACTTCGATTCTCAACGGAACAGTCGTGTGTATCGCACTGTCAGCAGTGGTCGGCTAGGAACGCTCCATCCACGCGACCTGTGAGGACAGTCGCGCTCTGATGACTCGTTCAAGTTCGCTGTGATCGGCCAGTGTGGGGTCTGCGCTGATGGTGCGTCGCGCAGCGTCACGCGCCTGCTCGATAATGTCGCCATCTCGTGAGACCGACAGAAAACGCAGTCCCGAGGTGCGCCCTGACTGTTGGGCGCCGACCACGTCGCCTTCTCGACGTAGCGTCAGATCCACGCGAGCCAGTTCGAATCCGTCTGTCGTGCGCGCGAAGGCCTCGAGCCGTTCGCGGGCTGGTGCCGACAGGTCGTGGCGGTGTACCGCCATGCACACGCTGTCTGAATCCGAGCGTCCGACGCGGCCGCGCAACTGGTGCAGCTGTGAGAGACCAAATTGCTGGGCGTCAATGATGACCATCATGGTCGCTTCGGGCACATCCACTCCCACTTCGATCACTGTGGTGGACACGAGGACAGGGGCGCGACCCGCAATGAAGTCATCCATGATGCGGGTCTTGTCAGCACTGCCGATTCGTCCGTGCAGTTCCTCGATCCCGATACCCTGCAACGCTGTCTGGGTGCGCAGTGCGGCCGCCACCGCGTGGACGGATGCGAGCGGTGGACGGTGGTCAGCTGCATCGGTGTCTTCGACGTCGTCTCCCTCGTCAATACGTGGACAGACGACGAAAATGCGGCCGCCCTGGTCGATCTCTTCGCGGGCGCGTTCCCATAGACGCTGCATCCACGCCGCGTTGGCCACATCGACTAAGAATGTGCTGACGGGGCGACGCCCCGGTGGAAGCTCATTGATGCACGTCTGGTCCAAGTCACCGAACACGGTCATCGCGACAGTTCGCGGAATGGGCGTGGCGGTCATGACCAGTTGGTGCGGGATCGTCAGCGTGGCAGCGGTGGCCGCGCCGCGCAGGTGGTCACGCTGGGCAACACCGAAACGATGCTGCTCGTCGATGACAACCATGCCCAGGTGCGCAAATGTGACGCTATCTTGCAGCAAAGTGTGTGTACCAACCACGATCATGGGCTGGCCGTCAGCAAGGTCGCGTTCCAGAGTGCGGCGCTCGGCGCGCGGAGTGGAAGCTGTGAGCAGTTCGATGCGTGGCGCGTGGGTGGTCATCCGCGCGATCAGGGCATGCAGGGACTGGTAGTGCTGCTCAGCGAGGACCTCGGTGGGTACCAGCATCGCCGCCTGGAATCCTGAATCCATAACCTGGCACATGGCCAGTGCCGATACCACCGTCTTACCGGATCCCACGTCGCCTTGCAGGAGGCGCTGCATGGGGCGTTCGCGCATGAGGTCACGTGAAATGGCCTCCACCGCTGCTTCCTGGGAGCCCGTCAAGTCGAAAGGCAGGGAGTCGCGTAAAGCCTGGACGGCACCGTCATCGCCTTGCGGACACACCGGCGCCTTTTCCATGTCACTACCGCGTCTGACGCAGGCCAGCCCAGCCTGCAGTGTGAATGCTTCACGCCACGCCATGTGCGCGCGGGCAGTTTTCCAGTCCTCGCGGCTGTCCGGCTCGTGTAGTGCGCGCAACGTGGTGACCAGATCAGGCAGACCAGCTTCACGGCGAATCGTTTCCGGGACGGGGTCAGCCAGGTCGCCCTCGTGCATGGACTGAAGCAGAAAAGACACAGCGCGCTCAATGGTCCACGAATTGAGCGAGGCAGTGGCCGGGTAAATGGGGATGAGTCGCTGACTGCGTTCAACGATCTCCGGAATCGTGGCATCCTGCGCGCCTTCAAACTGCGGATTTGTCAGCTGAACCTTCCCCTTGTAGGAACCGACCTTGCCAGCAAACAGCATGCGCGCACCAGGTTCGAGCAGTCGTTCGTGGGGCGCGAGGCGATAGCGCGTGGAAGCGAAGAACGTGGCGGTGATCGTCTCGGACCCATCGGTCAGTTCAACCACGAAGCGTACCCCTTTGCGCGTGCGGTTGGGCATCATCTGGGCACTGAGCACTTCAGCGAGGATCGTCACCGTGTCCCCTTCGCGCAGCGAACTGATCGGTGTAAGCGAGCCCCACTGGTCGAGCCTGCGTGGCCCGTACGTGAGCAGGTCAGCCACCGAGATCAGATCGTGTGCGGCAAGTTTTCGCGCCGTCGAGGCGGGCAGACGCAGCGCAAGGGGGACGTCGAGGGAGGTGGAAAACCCGTTCATACGGTCAGTCCCTGAATAATGCTGGGGCCTGCCTGTCCGCCGTCAATTACTTCGAGCTCATTGATGTCAGGTGCCAGCATCTGACGAACCGTTGCCGTCAGATTCGGACCGTCGGCAGCTCCGATCAGCAGACGCACGCGTCTGGGGGCGCGCGCCTTGACTTCCCGCACGGCAAGAGGAAGTTGCTCATCCGCATCATAGGTAATGGCCAGGGCGAAGCTGGCTGCAGCTGCGCGCGCTGCTGACTGAGTCAGCATGGTCTGCATGACAGGTGCGACGGTGGGTCCGCCTGGCTGTGGGACGAAGGCGCTGGCGCACGCTCGGGTGCATTCCAGCGCTGTCAGGTCGTCCTCGCACGGGGCGACAATGACTGTGTGGGGCGATACATCACGAATACGTTCGGCACGTGCGCGGCTGGCACTGTCGCAGGCGGCAATGAGCGACACTCCTGTTGACGAATGCGCGAGGGCGCAAGTGATGGCCTCAATGTCCTGGTCATTCGGGTCGAGCAGTGTCAGTGCTCCTGCCTGTGCGAGGTCTTCGACAAGGCCGGGTGCATGAGTCATCGCTATAACTGTGGCGCGTTCGATGCGCTGGTGGGTGCGGCGTTCGAGGAGCTGAGCGCCGCGATGCGTCACACCGTCACTGAGCGTGTCCACGCCGATGAGTTCGTCGGGTCTGCCGTCACGGACCATAAACCGGGTGACGGTGCCGTGGGGTGGTCGAACTGCCAATGGCGCCGATGTGTCGATGCGGAAACGCCAGGTGCCATAGGCAAACAAATCGGTGGCTCCCACTGCCGCCCACCGAGCTTCCAGTGCATCAAGATAGTCGCCTGCATTCGTGGCATCGTCAGTACTGCCTGCCACAATCATGTCCACATTGAAGGCGTCGCGCGGGCGGGCAGCGGTCGAAACCAGGCGCGAATGTGAATGAGCCAGGTCGCTCATCATACGTGCCAGTGAGTCCAGAATGGCTGGATCGTCACGCATGGTGCAGTCCAGTGATGCGGCGATGACGATCAGGGCTGCTGCACCTGCGTCGATATAGTCATCAGTCGCGTTGATCAGCCCATACTGCAATTGGCTGGAATACAGGGAGACGAGGTCGCTCTGATCAGGAACCGTTGCTCCCAGAACCTCGAGTTCGCTGGTTGCCTCATCAAACATTGCAGCAAGGGCAGGTGCGACATTCACGTGGGCGTCGGGCGCATCCCAGGGGGCGGATGTGAGCATCCGTCGCACGATGATCGGATTGAGATCTGCGCCGGACTCTTGTCGCAGGGCGTGTGCCCAGGCACTCCATAGAGCGGTAATGAGCAATCCGACGTGTCCGTGCCCTGTGCGGATCCCCTCGCTGACCAACGTGTCGAGGTAATCAGCCAGAGGCATGTCCGGGTCAGTTGGGGCGAGGCGGCTCATGGATTCCACTGTCAGAAGCGCGTTGGTGCCCGTGTCGCAGTCGTGGGAGTTCCATCCATCGAGGTCATCCAGGAAGGGACGCAATTTGGCCAGCTCCGTGGCGGCTGTTGTCAGCGTGATTGCCAGCGTGTGTGCTGAGAGTTCACCGGTCACGGATAGGCCTTTCGCTATGAGTAGTCACGGGTGATCCTATCGTCTCACTTTTGGTCGCTCGCGCGCAGATGTGGTGGAACTGACACAGGCAATGTGGTTCAAAGAGTTGGAGAATAGGCCTGTCATCAGCTACCATTTTGTGGTTGCTCGTGGTGGATTCGCACCACATCGACTGTCTCATTTGGGACGATAACTGACTACTTAGAGGAGATCATCGTGGCTTCCGTATGCGACGTTTGCGGCAAGGGACCGGGCTTCGGTAAGAGTGTCTCGCACTCCCACAAGCGCACGAATCGCCGCTGGAACCCGAATATCCAGCGCGTTCGTACCTTGGTTGACGGCACACCCAAGCGACTGAATGTGTGCACGAAGTGCCTGAAGTCTGAACGGGTGGCGCGTCACACCCGCTGATACGCTGCTTTCTGATTCGCCGTCTACAGTGTAGGCGGCGAATTTTTTGCGCCTGCGGCAGGAACCGGGCGCATCTGAAAAGTGGAGATGGTCTCCGATCTGACCGAAGTCAGTTCGGAGACCATCTTCATTTCAGTGATCGATTCAGCGACTCACTTTCACTGTTGAGGTGAGGAGTCTTGCGGCGGATACGGCGGTTCTGCCTGGTTATCAGCTGATCCTGACGGGTCCTGAGCCGGAGGCTGGTACCCCTGATTCGGGTACTGCGAACCGAATTCCTGCTGGTAAGCTGCGGCTGCCCCTTGCGGGTACTGGTTGTACTGCGCCGAGTTTTGGGGGCCTTGAGGAGCGTTCATGCCCTGTTGCATCCCATTTCCGTACCCGTACTGCTGCTGAGGAGCAGCTTGAACCGGAGCTGGCTGCTGACGCCAGGCTTGCGCCGTCTTCTTTCCAGCGAGCAACGGCAGCAGTGGCGTGTCGACCAATGCTTCGGGAAGAATCTCGGCCAGCAGTGAGGCGAAGAAGAGTCCGAGGATGGCGACCGTGAACGGCGTCCACCATGACATGCCGAGAGAAGCACTCTCACCGAACATATGCATCGACACGTTGGAAAGCCACAGGCCAACAATGAGCCACGCCAGAAGACCGATGACTGGCATCTGCCAGATCCTGGCCCACTGAATCGAGCCGGTGCGCGTGCGTCGAGCCCCGATGTGGATCGCCATTGCGATGATGGCGACGATGGCGAGGATGAAACCGATGACGGCGGCGATGGGGTGGAAATTCCAGATCATGGCAGTGCCACTGCCACCGTAGGATCCACCCGAACCGAACATGTCCATCATTGAGCCACCCACCGAGAATCCACCGAAGAAGCACATGCCTGTAATCCAGATGATGATGTTGGCCAACAGCGGCAGAACCAGCGTGACGGACACGCCATCTGTCTTGGCAAAAAACACGATCCCAAGAATCAGAGCGAAGGGAGCGAAGATGGCGAAGAGCACCGCATGTGCCTGAACGAATTCGCGAGCACCAGTAAGCAGCTCCGCAACAAACTTGTTGTCTTTCCAGCTGGCAGGAAGAGATTTACGAGTAAAGAAAAGCGTGATCCCAACGAAGAACGTCACGTTCAGGAAGATGTGGAAGAAACCGGGTCCCATTGACAGGCTGCCGAGGTTGTCAAAGGACAGGTCACCGCCGTCGAGCGGTGCGACAAGCCGCAGCCTCCAAAAACCGAACAGGATCGAGGTAACGAGGCCAATAGCCAGAGCCTCCAGCACTGTGCGGACCAGGTGGGCAACCAGGTTGGTGTTATCGCGCTGGACTTTGAAGAATCGTTTGAGCACGACCCAGATCAGCGTGCAGATGACAGCCCAGGCGAGGATGAACAGCACTGAGAGTGTTCCTCCGGCTATTGTGAAGCCCATAGCCTGAGCACCTGCAAAGATGTAGCCTCCCAGCACAACACCGGCGAATACGAGGGGCGAGGGGCCCGACAGTATGGAGTCATCTGAGCCGGCCGCGCCGCCCATCGCCGATCCCAGAGGCATGAGGAACAGGCCAAAGATGAATGAGACGACGACGAGCACCCCCAGCACGGCGCCGAGGGCAGCGAGGCCGCGCCCATTGGCAAATCCGGCCTTGAGCTCGCCCATAAATGCTGGCGGGAGCACTGGTTTTGCTGGTTGCGCAGGCTGCTGCACGTAGGGCTGGCCCGGCTGCTGGTACTGCGGCTGTTGCATGGGCTGTGGAGCATAGGGCTGGCCC